>SLAK01000011.1 GCA_007126855.1 Dehalococcoidia bacterium
CCTCCGCGGGCGGTGAGCATGCCGCGGGCGGCGGCCATGCCGTGAAAATCCTCGGGCGCCGTTTCGTGCCGGACGAGGATGACATCCTCTCCGGCGTCGGCGCGGACCTTGGCCTCGTCCGGGTCGAAAATGGCGACGCCGGTAGCCGCCCCCGGGGAGGCCGGCAGTCCCTGCGTGAGCACGATCGCGCGGGCACGGGCTTCGGGGTCGATCATCGGATGCAGGATTTGCTCGATGGCGTCCGCATCGACCCGGCTCACAGCGGTGCGGTGGTCAAAAATGCCTTCCTCGGCCATGTCGACGGCGATCTTGACTGTGGCCACGCCGGTCCGCTTGCCGTTTCGTGTCTGGAGCACGTAGAGGATCCCGCGTTCGATGGTGAACTCGATGTCCTGCATGTCGCCGTAGTGGGCCTCGAGCTGGCGGACAAGCGAGTCGAGCTGGGCGAAGGCCTCGGGCATCTCGGTTTCGAGCTCGGCGACGGGGCGGGGCGTGCGGGTGCCGGCGACGACGTCCTCGCCCTGGGCATTGACCAGGTATTCGCCGTAGAGGCCGTGCGCGCCCGTGGACGGGTTGCGGCTGAAGACGACGCCGGTGGCGCTGGTATCGCCAAGGTTGCCGAAGACCATGGCCTGGACGTTTACCGCGGTGCCCAGGTCGTCGGGGATCTTGTTCATCCGGCGGTAGTCGATCGCGCGGCGGCTGTTCCACGAGCGGAACACCGCAGCAATGGCCCCGCGGAGCTGCTCGACGGGGTCTTCCGGGACCTGCGCGATTTCTTTGAAGCGCGCGGTGATGGCTTCGAGTTCCTCGGCGCTCAGGTCCTGGTCGGTCCGGGTACCGTGGCCTTTTGCTTCGTCGAGCACGGCTTCGAACTGCTCACCGTCGACACCGAGGACGATGCGGCCGTAGAGCTGGAGGAAGCGGCGGTGGGCGTCGGCAGCGAAGCGGCGGTCTCCGGAGAGGCGGGCCAGCCCGGCGGCAGTGGCATCGTTCAGGCCAAGATTCAGGATGGTATCCATCATCCCGGGCATCGAGAATTTCGCGCCGGAGCGGACCGACACGAGCAGCGGGTTTTCGGGGTCGCCGAAGCGCTTGCCAGTCTGTGCTTCGATGTCGCGGATGCCGTCCAGCACCTGGTCCATCATGTGACCGGGGAAGTCCCCGGTAGAAGTAAACGCGCGGCAGGCGTCTGTCGTGATGGTGAATCCCGGCGGTACCGGGATCCCGGTGCGGGTCATTTCAGCGAGGCCGGCTCCTTTGCCGCCAAGCAATTCCCGCATCGAGGCGTCGCCTTCGCGGAAGAGATAGACATATTTTGGCGTTGCACCCATGAGTTCCTCCGTTCCTGTGCACCGTCCGTATCGATCATTATCCACCTTCGGGACTGTGCAGGGAGTAAGGGGCACCCCGGATGGGCCCTGCTGGAGGAATCGCAAGAGAGTCGTGAGGCTCCATTGGGCTGGCCAACGATGGACAAACGAGGATCGGACGGTAGCGAAGCAATAGCCTGTCCGGTCGACCCCTCAGCCCTTAAGCGCGAGCTCAAACGGAAGGGAGACGGCAGATCGCCGTCTCCCTCGTCCCCCGCTCACATGATTTTCTCTGCGTCAGGAACACTCCCCATTCGTGCCCTTGGCAAAGCTGTTCTCGGGCGTACTGCCGTCCCACTCGAGATCGTCGGCGGAGAGGTCGGTCACAACAGTTGTGTAGCACCCGTCCGGCGCATTGTTTGCGGTGAAGCTCATGGTCCCGTTGCTGCCGGTCGTGCCGCTCGTGGATCCGTAACGCTCACCCTCAAGCTTCAAGTCCACCTCGACGGTAGCGCCCGCAACCGGATTTCCATCGCCATCCGTAACGGTGATGGTCACATCGAGATGGCGGTCGTTCAGTCTGCCGCCGCGGGTGGAGTAGTCGATGGAATAGACGGTGACCGTGTCGTCGGTGGACGACGGCTGCAGGGCGAAGTCGACGGTGGTGGTCTGCCCGTCAGTGACCTCCGCCTGCTTCGTCTGTGAATCGTACCCGCTCGCCGAAGCGGTCACGTCATACGTGCCGACCGGGAGGCTGTCGAGATAGTAGGTGCCGTCGTCGGCGGTCGTGGTGGTGAACGTGCCTTCGTCACTCGTGCCCACCGCTTCGACCGTGGCTCCACCGATGCCGTCGCCGGTGCCGGCTGTGACCGTGCCGCCGATCGTGCCTGTGGCCGGCTCAGCGACGGGCTCGAGCGAGAAGTTGACGGTCTTGGTTTCGCCTTCGTCCACACTCACTTGCTTGGTCTGCGACACGTGATCCTCGGCGGAGGCCGTGACGTCGTGCGTGCCCTCGGGCACGTCCTCGATGGTGTAATTGCCACCGCCGTCGGTGGTGGCAGAGAGACCGGTGTCTCCGACAGTTACCGTGGCGCCTTCAATGGCGGCACCGTCGTCGTCCGTCACCTTGCCGGTAATGGTGCCCGTTGGCGCGGGCTCCGCGTCAGCGACGGCCAGGACGGAGGCGTACGCCTGGACGAGGCCGGAACCGTAGAGTCGATTGCTGCCGAGCGGCTTCGCTTCGTCGTGGAGCACCTGGCGTACCCCGTCGTTGCTAAGTGTGGAGTTGGCGAAGACGAGGGCCGCGGTGCCGGCGACGTGCGGCGAGGCCATGGAGGTGCCGGAGGCTTCGCGATAGCCACCGCCGATCCAGGTGGAGTTGATGGAGACGCCGGGCGCCGAGAGCTCCAGCTCGTTGCAGGTGCTGGAGAACGAGGCGCGGCCGTCGTTGCTATTCGTCGCCGCAACGGCCATGACGGTGTCATAGAGAGCAGGGTAGATGCAGTTGCTGCCGCGGCCGGGCGGGTTCCCCTCGTTGCCGGCGGCGCCGACGTGGAGCACGCCGTCAGCGTACAGGTTATCGAAGGCTGCGCGGACGGTTGAGCCGGGATCGCCGCTGCTGCCGTAGGAGTTATTGGTTACGAGGATGGGCGATTCAGGGTTGTCCTGGTTGAAAGCCTGGATTTCCTCCAGCGCCGCGATCACGTAGCTGTAACTGCCCCCGCCCGAATTGCTCAGGACTGCGTAGGCGCAGAGCGTCACCTCGGGCGCTACGCCGACGACGCCCGACCCGTCGCGTACCGCCCCGATAGTGCCGGCAACGTGCGTGCCATGGCCGTGGCCATCATCAATGGTGTAGCCGTCCGCATCGGGCGCCCAGCTACAGTCCGGGTCGAAGTTCGCTGCGAGGTCCGGGTGGTTGCCGTCGATGCCGGTGTCGAGCACCGCCACGCGCACGCCATTGCCGGTATAGCCAGCTTCATGTGCGTCGCCGCCGCCGATGTGTTCGACACCCCAGGTGTTCGCCAACTCTGCTTCGTAGTCCGGTTCATCGAGCAGGGTGATCTCGATGACCGGCTCGATATATTGCACCCGCGGGTTGCGGGCGAGCGCGTCGACCGCCGCCACGGGCACGCTGGCCGCGATGGCCGGGACGATAGTGTAGGAATACTGGATGTCGCCGCCGGCTCGACGGACAAGGGCCTGCTCGGCCGGGCCGGGGGTCCGGTCGAAGCCGATGAACACGTCGATTCGCTCGCCGGGGCCGCCCGGCGCCGCCTGGCCGGGGCTGGCTACGGCAAAGAGCCCGAACAGCAATACCACCAGGCCGATCAGTGCGGCGGTGCGGCCTTTCGGGGACGCGCCGCCCTGCGTCCGCATGCGAGTAGATGCTCCGCTCATGTTCCTGCTCCTGCCCGAATGCTGTGAGGTTGCGCCCCGGTTATCACCAGGGTTTCAATTTCGTATAGAACACGCGTATGATACACGATGGCACCTTTACTTCAACCCGGCGGCAGAGTGGCGCACGAGGTAAAGCCGTATTTCCCGCCGGGGTACTGTGTTGTGGTTGCAGCCACAGAACGTTTGTGCTATCTTTCTAGCTACGAGTGTCTACCCCGCGCGCTGGCCGCCCACATTGCTTGCGAGCCGGCCACACCAATCGCACGGGGATTGGAGAGCTCCGAGTTTCGGGCATCCATCGTTGGACTCACTTCTCAGGTTGAAAGCTGAGTTGCAAAAGAGTCGCGGACACCAGTCGAGGGTGCAGCCGCCGCGGTGCGATCCCGACAATGGGAGAAGATGATGATTGCGAAGATCCGTACAGCAGACGACCCGCTGAACGAGGCGTCGTGGACCGAAACCGCGGACGACGACGCGCTCGAGATTGATGCTGCCGTCGAACCGGAAGAGGCCGAGGCGGTCGAGGAAGCCGGCGACGACTGGACGGCTGACCCCGTCCGCCAGTACCTGCGTGAGATCGGCGAAGTGCCGCTGCTCACCAAGGCCGACGAGCAGCATCTTTCGCGCCAGATGGAAGAGCGGGACCACATCCAGGAGATCGAGGACGCCTATCGCGAAGCCTTCGGCGATTCGCCGTCGGCTGCCCGCATTGCCGTGACCCTGTTCGAGCAGTGGGCAAGCGTCCAGCCTGTCTATGAAATGGCCCGGACACATGCGCTCGGCAAGGGCAGCGCGAAGAAGCCGCTCGCCGAGGTCATCGGCGACGAAGCCTTCCGCAAGCTGGTTGACGGCGAACTCGATGCCGAGCTTTGTGGCAAGGTCGCCAAAAAGCTCAAGGTCGAAATGGAAGAGGCCCAGCGCCGCGTGGTGCTGCTCTCCGTCGTTACGCACATCTTGAGGCCGGCCCACGTCGAGGAAATGGCGGAACATGCCGGCGGCGAAGACCAGCTGGTCCCGCCCGCCAAAGGCCTGGTCGAGACGCTGGTGCCGATGGAAACGAAGCTGCGCCGTCACTTCAACGCGCTCAAGCGCGACGGCGACCGCGCCGAGAAGCGCCTGGCCGAAGCCAACCTGCGGCTGGTGGTCTCGGTGGCCAAAAAGCACCTGGGCCGCGGCCTGACACTGCTCGACCTGGTGCAGGAAGGCAACGTCGGCCTGCTGCGCGCAGTGGAGAAGTTCGAATACCGCAAGGGCTTCAAGTTCTCCACCTACGCAACGTGGTGGATCCGCCAGGCGGTGACGCGTGCGCTGGCCGACCGCGCCCGGACGGTGCGCATCCCGGTCCACATGACCGAGGTGGTGAACCGCATGACGCGGGTCAGCCGCCAGCTCGTGCAGCAGTACGGGCGCGAGCCCACGGCAGCGGAGGTCGCTGAAGCGATGAACAAGACCGCCAAGCCGAATGAAGGCCCGCCCTACACTGCCGAGCGCATCGCCGAGATCCAGCGCTTCACGCGCCAGCCGGTCTCGCTTGAAACGCCGGTGGGCGACGACGAGGAAAGCACCCTCGGCCACTTCGTCGAAGACGAAGACGCGGCCGATCCCTCGGAGCTCGCTTCGAGCCAGCTCATGCGCGAGCAGCTCGACGACGCCCTTTCGGCGCTGACAAGCCGCGAGCGCGAAGTGCTCCGGCTGCGCTTCGGGCTGGACGACGGCCGGGCACGCACGCTCGAGGAAGTTGGTTACGCCTTCGGCCTCACGCGTGAGCGTATCCGGCAGATCGAAGGCAAGGCGCTGAGCAAGCTGCGCGCACCTGCAGTGACGCGGAAGCTCGCCGGCTACTTGAACTAATCCCGGGGACAGGCGGGTATCGCCGATGTTGCATAAGCGTGCAGTATAATTGTCGAGCCCGCCCCACTCCCGGTATCGACGTGGCCGTGCACACGGCTGCGCTCCACTCTCTTTGGAAGGAGAAGAGCTACGAACGACAATAGGGACATGGGCCGCCGCAACGACGGGTACCGCGGCAATAACCGCCGGCGCTCGAAGGGCGATCGCGGCCAACGCAACAACCAGAACGGCACGCCCTCGCGGCTCTACCGCAACGAGCGGGGCGAAAACGACCACGATGGCCCGCCACCTCCACCTCCTCTTCCCCGGCGAGGCCTCGGCGCCGCAGGCTCATACGACTAATCCGCGCGGCTCCCTGGGGCCTGGCACCTCTCAGTCAGGCGCCCCTGGCGAGGGATAGCTATACGCCCGGCACCGGGACCACCATTGCCACTTTGGTAAACATGCCTTAACGGGAATGGCTGGCCTCCCTTCAGGCTGCTTCAACGCCTTAGGGTGAGTTCGCGCCTGGAACAGGGTTCTGTGGCCGCCAGTGGCGTGCGTTCGGCGTCGCGCATCCGGGCCTGGCCCGATAGCGCCCTTCTCAGGCTGCTTGGGCGCCTGAGGTTTGGCCTTATGTCAGCAATTCACCAAGAATTGCCGCGAAAAGGGATGGTTACAAACCTCTTACAATTCCGGATCCGGTGTCTTACAGGCGCCTGCTAGCTTTCCACCTGCGCCCAAACATTAGCTTAGTGCAGGTGGTGTATTGCAGGTGGTGAATAAGCAAGTTACGTCCAGGCGCCTCATCTTAAGCGCAATCCTTGCCGGCGTTCTCGCTGTCGTGGCTTTTCAGCCGTCCACAGCCGCAGGGCAGAGCGCCGGGATGGATCATCCCGCAGTCCGCGTCGCGGCCAACCAGGTTGGCAACCACGGCGGCCAGTGCAAGATGTTCGTCCGCCAAGTCTTCGCGCGGGTCGGTGCCAACATCGGCCCTGGCTACCGCGCGGCGTACCTCAACGTCGGCACGGAGATCGATCCGGCCAACGCACGGGCCGGCGACATCCTTCAGATCTCCCATCCAGCCAACGGCGAAGCCTTCTATCCGGGGATGCACACGGCAATCGTGATTGAAAACCTCGGCAACGGGACCTTCAAGGTCGTCGACTCCAATTTTGGCGGAGACGAGCGCGTCCGGATTCATAACTGGACTCCACGCGTGCCCTCGCATCTGCGCCTCTATGCTTACCGGATCGATCTCGGGGCCACCGGCTCCAGCTCCAGTGGCTCCTCAGGCTCGTCCTCGAACTCATCCCCGGCGGCTGATGTGCCAGAAGCGCCGGACCTGGCCGTCGGCGATGAAGCCATCGTCGCAACCGGCACGTCCTGCCTGAACATGCGCGACGGCGCCGGCCTGAACCATTCCCGCATCGACTGCATGGAGTCCGGCGGAAAGCTCACCGTGCTGAGCGAACCGACCAGCTCCAACGGCTTCACATGGGTGAAGGTGCAGACCGAGTCCGGCCAGGAGGGCTGGGTGGCCGCCGAATACCTGCGGCCCGCGCCGAGCGAGGACGTGCCTGACGCGCCCGAGCTCAGTCTTTCGCAGCAGGCAACAGTGGACACCGACGGTTCGTGCCTCTATGTTCGCGACGGAGCAGGCCTGCTCAAGTCCGTCAAGGACTGCATGAGCGACGGCACGGTGGTTGACATTGTGAGCCAACCGGTACGGGCAGACGGATTCACCTGGGTCGAGGTGGAGCTGAGCAACGGCACCCGCGGATGGTCCGCATCGGAATACCTCGTTTCGAGGGAATAATGCTCCGGCTTAACGGAAGGCCATAACTTCACTCGTCCCTGTTCCCGCACCGTTTGGGGACAGGGACGATTCTTTCCGGGTGGTGTTGTGCTGGAGAATGCTGTGGCGGCGTTGAAACGGTTGGCGGGTGTGGCTGCGCTCAGCCTCGCTCTCGTGGCACCGGCTTGCATGGGCGAATCCGAGAGTCCGGCGCGGTTGCGTGTCCTCACCCCCACGCCAGAACCGGCAGCCATGATTAGCCCCACCCCGGCAGCCGTTGAGGAGCCAACACCAACACCCGAACCCACCCCCGATCCCGAATCGACACCCACCCCGGATGATGACCCGTCGCCATCGAACGACCTTGATGCCGCGATGGCGGCGGCAGCGGCGGCCCTGGGCATAGACGCAGGTGACGCCTGCTCCGACGGCGAAGACTGCATACGGGAGCTGCCCGGCGGCGGGACCCGAACCGACGGGTCCATCGCACGCCTGGCCTATGTCGCAGGCGCCGGCGGCGGGGCCATCGCCATCGTGGCACGAGATACCGCCGGCACCTGGCAGTACTGGCTGCTCACGGCCGGCGAGACCTACCAGCTCTTCGACGTCCCGGGCGACCTGCGCATCTGCAGCGACGCTTCGACGCTGACGGTTCGCCAGGCGCCCGATCCTGGCGCCGCGGCAGCGGGTGAGCTCGGCCACGGGGAAGTGGTCCACGCCGGCTCGTTCGCGCTCACGGAGCCGGGCAGCCTGGAGTCTCATGGCGCCGGCTGGTACCGGGTTGACGGCGCCGTGAGCGGCTGGGTGTCTTCGCGCGAATCGTCTGACGCGGCGCTCGGCGACTGCACGCTGCGCAACCAGATTGAAGGCGAACCGGGCACCGTCGGCTGAGGCGCGCGGCGCGCTGATGCGCCCTTTCCGGGTGGCGATGGAGTGTGGCCTGTGATAGGGTTGGCGCGTTCGCCGGGGACGGCGCGCCGCTTCCACGCCGGGTGGATCGCACGATTCCCGGCGTGGGAACAGCCCGGGTTTTGGCGGCGCCGACAAGCAGGTCTGCGGTGCACGCGAATGAAACCAGGATGGAAAGGTGGAGCTGCGCGAGGGACAGGTGGGACACATGCTCCCGACGCCTTGCGGCCGTTTTGAAGGCTCTTGCACGAGAGACACAGGAAAACGCGGAACACCGCTCCAGGAAACTGCACGCTGGCCGGCCAGACCCGGCCACGGCCACGCCGGTGCTGCTAAGGTCTGTACAACAGCAGGGCTTCGGTCCCCGCCGGCGCACGGCGCGGGACAGCGTCGGCGGGCGGAGCGCGCCCGGCGCGTAGTGAGCCATCTGCGATTACGGGCACGGAGGACTCAGATGGGAGGCCCACTGGAAGGCGTACGCATCCTGGACCTGTCGCAATGGCAGCAGGGGCCGTACGCAACAGTGCTTCTTTCCGACCTCGGGGCTGACGTGATCAAGGTCGAAAAGCCCCTCTATGGCGACCAGGCGCGGCACGCCTTCGGCGGTTACGACCCGGACAGTGTGGCGCCCGACTTCTTCGCCCACAACCGTGGAAAGCGCGGCATCACGCTGGAGCTTTCGAACCCCGAAGGCCGCGAACTCGTGTTGAAACTGGCCGAGTGGATGGACGTGGTCGTCAACAACTTCCGCTTCGGCATGATGGAAGAGTGGGGGCTCGGCTACGAAGCCTTCCGCGAGCGCAACCCCCGCATCATCTACGCGCAGGCCTCGGGCATGGGCCCGAAGGGGCCGGAGGCCCAGCGCCCAATGTTCGACATCGTGGCGCAGGCGCTGGGCGGCATCATGAGCATCAACGGCGAGGAAGGCAGCCCACCCACACCGATCGGCACCTTCATGGCCGACCAGTCCGGCGCCACCATGCTAGCGGTGGCCATCCTGGCCGCGCTGGTGGCGCGCGAGCGCACCGGCAAGGGCCAGAGCATCGACGTCTCCCTGCTCGGCTCGCACATTGCGATGCAGAGCTACGAGATCACGGACTATCTCTTCACCCGCAAGCTCCCGCG
>SLAK01000425.1 GCA_007126855.1 Dehalococcoidia bacterium
CCGCTCAGGTTGAACAGGATCACTCGCTGCTCACCCGCTTCCTTCGCGGCAAGCGCCTCGTCGATCGCGCCGCGGACCGCGTGGCTGCTCTCCGGCGCCGGGATAATCCCCTCGGTCCGCGCGAATTGCGTCGCAGCCTCGAAGCACGGGTTCTGCGGGTACGCGCTGGCCTCGATGTAGCCCTCGCTGTAGATATGGCACAGCAGTGGCGCCATCGCGTGGTAGCGCAGCCCGCCCGCGTGAATCCCCGGCGGCATGAACGTGTGCCCCAGCGTGTACATCTTCATCAGTGGCGTCAGTCCCGCCGTATCGCCGAAGTCGTAGCGGTATTCGCCCTTCGTCAGGCTCGGGCACGAGGTCGGCTCAACGGCAAGGAAGCGCGTGTCCCGCTTCCCTTCCAGCTTTTCGCGCAGAAAGGGGAACATCAAGCCGGCCGCGTTCGAACCACCGCCCGAACAGCCGATCACCACATCCGGGTACTCCCCGGCCATCTCCATCTGCTTCAGCGCTTCCTGGCCAATCACCGTCTGGTGCAGCAACACGTGGTTCAACACGCTGCCAAGCGAATACTTCGTGTCCTCCCGCATTGCCGCGTCTTCGACCGCTTCCGAGATCGCAATGCCCAGCGCGCCCTGGCTGTCCGGGTCCTCTGCCAAAATGCTCCGCCCCGCGTTCGTGTCCTGGCTTGGGCTCGGCACCACGCTCGCGTTCCAGAGCTGCATCATCGAGCGCCGGTAGGGCTTCTGCTCGTATGACACCCGCACCATGTAGACCTTTGCCTCCAGGCCGAACATCGTGCAGGCAAAGGCCAGCGACGAGCCCCACTGCCCCGCGCCCGTTTCCGTCGCGATCCGCTTCACGCCTTCCTGCTTGTTGTAGTACGCTTGCGCGACCGCCGTGTTCGGCTTGTGCGAACCGGCTGGCGAAACGCCCTCGTACTTGTAGTAGATGTGCGCCGGCGTATCGAGTGCCTTCTCCAGCCCTGTCGCCCGGATCAGCGGCGAAGGCCGCCAGATGCGGTAGATCTCCCGCACCTCTTCCGGGATCGGAATGAAGCGCTCCGTGCTCACCTCTTGTTTAATCAGTTCCATCGGGAACAGCGGCGCCAGGGCCTCCGGGCCGATGGGCTCATGCGTGCCCGGGTGCAGCGGCGGCGGTGGCGGGCTCGGCAGGTCCGCCGCCACGTTGTACCACGCCTCCGGCATCTCGGATTCAGGAAGGAAGAATTTCTTCGTCGCCATCGTTCGCTGTTCCCCTTGGAATGTTGTGCTCTCGCAAAAAAATACCCCTCGCCGTCAAAGGACGAGGGGTACTCGCGGTGCCACCTTTGTTCCCCGGCTGCTACACCGGAACACTCAGTAGAGCACGGCCAGCATGTGTGCTGGCGATGCCCCGGGCTCTGATATCGGTGCCCTCTCCGCCGGCAGCTACTGACCGAAGCGTTCGCCGCCGGGACTCCCGGGACCATTCACCCATCTCGTCGCCACCGGGCTCCCACCGTTCCCCGGTTCTCTGGAGGCGCGTGTGACAGGCTACTTCTCCCGTTCAACGTCGCGTCATATTCACTTGTAACGCATAGATTCGCCCGCTCTCGGCTTCGTGTCAATCATGCCGCCGCTCGGGAACCTTTGCGCCATCTGCTTCGTCAGATCCTCCAGGTGCCGCGGGATATAGCACTGCGTCAGCATCGTCCACTGCCGCTCCCAGTCCCCCGTCGCCACATAGACGAAATCGTGCGGCTTTCGCTGCCATCGCAGCCGCCGCCCCAGCCTCGCTCGATCGATGACTGCCGTCATTGTTCCACTCCTGCTCCAACCGGAGAACTCTTGTTAGTTCAATTCTACTCCGATCCTTCGGCATTGTTTCCATAAACTTTACGCCGAGAGACGGAGAGCAGGAGGTTGTTCGGGCCAGGTAACGGACGGCGAAGCGCGATACCCTTGGCAGCTCCCTAATACACCGCCACCAGCGAAGCCAGCACCTTCTCCCGCAACGCCTCGTCCGCCGTCGAAACATCGACAGCGGCGCGGCGCTCTTCTGGCGAAATCCGGCTGCTCGAGGCCCGCAGGAAAGTCGGCACGTCCATCGTCACCGCGATCTCATCCCCCTTCCCCAGCCGCCACGTACCGCCTGCCGGCCCGTCCACCGTCAACCGCACCGCATGTCCCGGCACGCCCTTCTTCACATTCCGTTCCATATCCCGCACCACGTGCGCGATCAGCACCCCATCGTGCTCCGGCTTCGTCTCGAAGGACCGCCCGGTCGCGTCCGTGATGTCCAGCCGGTGGATCCACATGTCCCGCGGGAACACCACGTGCAGCAGGTAATCCACCGGGATCATGCCGTAGTCGGGCGCCGGCACCCGCACCAGCTTCGACGGCCACCACATGCCACGCCTCGACGCTATCGCCTGTCGCGTCCCTTCCCTGATCTCCGCGAGGAGCTTCTCCAGCGGCCACTCCCGCCGCATATCCACCTGCGCCTGGTTCATCGCGTCCAGCGTGTTCATCCCGCGTTTCTGATAGGGCCGCAGGACCCGCGGGTTGAGCTGGGCAAACATCCCGAAGGCTCCCCGGCCCCCCGGCACATGCCCGCCCTGGTGGGCCACAACGTCACGCACCGTCCACAGGTCACAGTGCGTCGGTTGTTCCCAGTCCCCGTCGTCGAGCTGCTCAAGCAGGTTGAGAAATATGGCCAGCTCATCGTGGGCGATCCGTTCCGTTTCGTCGCGAGTCAGCGGCGGGATGTCCCGGGCATTGATGGTGCTGTTGATGTTAGCGACGGTCATGATGGTTCCTCCCTGGACACGGGGTCTTCCCCGGGCATCCATGCTGTCTTGAGCAGCGCGGCGACATGCGGCACGAGCGCACCAAAGCGCCCTTCCCCAATGCGCGCTGACGGTTCGTTCGCGCGCTTCAGCGCCGTGAGTCCATGCGTGAGCACGATTACGACGTCGCGCGTCTGCTCCACCGAAAGTCCCGAACGGATTGTGCCGTTCTCGAGCAGCGCCTGTACCCGCGCATTCGAGTCCTCGAGCAGGCCCCGGGCTTCCACCATCGAAGCCTCCGAAGGCTCGAAACCGGGCACCGGCCGCTCGAACAGCAGCGCGTACAGCTCGGGATGCTCATCCGCGAAGCGCATGTAGTGCGCAATAGTGGCATAGAGCAACTCCGGGCCGAGGCCGTACTTGCGATCAAGTTCAGCCAGCTCCGCACGGTATTGCTCCATCCCGAGCCGGAAAATCTCGTCGTAGAGCGCGTGCTTGCTTTCGAAGTACGTGTAGAGGGACGGGGCCTTCATCCCCACGCGCCGGGCCACCTCGTGCAGGCTCAGCGCCCCGGCGCCCTCTTCGCGCATAATGTCGCGCGCCACGGAGATGATCTCTTGCCGCGTTGCCGCAAAACCGCGATTGCGCCGGCGAAGGACTGGATTTGCCATTCTGCCTAACACCATTCACTTTTCCGAATAGCGTTAGATTACGCGCCTGCCAGGCGAATTGCAAGCCCCCGTTCGGACAGGGCTTTACCTCACTGGCACCAGGCTACCCATCGCATTCCGAACCGCACTTCATCACCCCTATGTCACGTACTCGCACCCCGGGATCCCTTCTGCACAGCCCCCGGGTCGTCGCCTTTAGAAGCGATCTCAAGCAGAGAGGTCCGTATGTCTCGTCGTCTTCATCGCCTGTTCGGTTGTCTGAACCCGCTTCTCCCCGTCGTGTCGCGGCTTTCTCGCCGCAACTGCGGCGACAGGCTCCCATCAACCCTCACACCCCCGCCCGCGGCCCGCCGTGAGCATGGCCAGAGCCTGGTGCTTTTCGCCCTTGGACTGGTTGCCTTCGCCGGGCTTGTTGGGCTATCCATCGACGTCGGCAACATGGTCTGGGCCCGCACCGACCAGCAAAAGGCAGCTGACGCCGCCGTCCTGGCCGCCATCCACGTCTACCTGGAAACCGGTGACCCTGCAGAGGCTCGCGAAGCCGCCATCGAATACGCCAGCGGTAACGGCTACGAGGACGCCGTCGTCACCGTCAACAATCCCCCGGTCGAAGGCGACCTCGCCGGTAACCCCGATGCCTTCGAGGTATCCATTTCGCGACCGCTCTCCAAGTACTTCATCGGCGTCGTCTACGGCGGTGATTGGTCCGTCTCTGCGCGCGCTGCCGCCCGCGTTTACGAGGAGCAGCGGGGATTCGGTGTTGTCACCCTGCACCCCACCGCCTGTGACTCGCTCGTGGTCAACGGTTCGCTCAAAGTCCAGAATGGCGGCGCCATCGTCAACTCGAATTGCCAGCCCAACGCCATGTACGTCGGCACTGGCGGCGTCGTGGATACTGAATTCACGCACGTCCACGGCACCTACCAGGCTGGCTCCGGTGCAACCCTGGAACCTGACCCGGTTATATACCAGCCGCGGGTCCCCGACCCCTATGGCAACATCCCCGAGCCCTCCCTCACCAATGCCACCCCGCCCCCGCCGGTCCACGATGGCGGCGACGACCCGCCGGAGTGCACCGGCGGGCCTAACCAGCGCGCCAACTATGGCCAGGGCAGCTGGACCTTCCAGCCCGGCCGCTACCGCTGCGAGCTCTCCTTTTCCGCCCGGGCCGAAGTGACCTTCAAGGCCGGTGATTACGTCTTCGAAGGCGGACTCGACCTGAGCCGCGATGTCACCGTAACCATGGAGCGCGGTATCTACGCCACCATGGGCGGGCTCGACATGAGCAGGGACACCACCCTCCGCGACCCATCCTCCGGCCCACGCGGCGTACTCATCTACAACACCTGCTACGGCGGCTGCGGCACTGCCGGCACCATCGACATTCACAGCTCCGCATCCATCAACCTCACCTACTATGGCAACCCCTACGGCAACATCCTCATCTACCAGGACCGGAGCGCCAGCGAAACCATCCAGTTCAACGCCGATTCCTTCACCTCGCCCGGCGCCATCTATGCAGCAAGCGCCCACCTCGAATTCAGCTCCTCCACCGACGTCCCCCTCCAGTTCGTCGCCTCCACCGTTCGCATCAACTCCTCCGCCGAAATCGATGTCGATGTCAGCGGTGGCCAGACCGTCATGGTGAAATTTGCCGAACTCGTCGAGTGAGCACCCTGCAACCGCCCCCGGCCACACAGGTCAATCAACGCGAGGCCGGCCCGCAGGCACCGGGCCGGCCTGCGCCGAGTCAACGCGTAGTCGCCCCCGCGGTCGCCCGCCAGGGATAGGGCGCATCTACGCCACCCCGCCGCTAGAATGGGCCGGGACACTCGCGCGGGGAGCAAACCATCGTGTCGACGCCCATCCGTCGCCAGTACCTCGACCTCAAAGCGCGTTACCCCGACACCATCCTCCTCTTCCGCCTGGGCGACTTCTATGAAGCCTTCGACGACGACGCCGAAACCGTCGCCCGCGAACTCCAGATAACCCTCACCTCCAAGCCCATGGGTAAGGATGTCCGCGTGCCCCTCGCCGGCATCCCCTATCACAGCCTCGACGGCCACGTCGCCAAACTCGTCGGCCGGGGCTACCGCGTTGCCATCTGTGAACAGATGGCCGACCCCTCCACCGTCAAAGGCCTCGTCCCCCGCGATGTCGTCCGGGTTGTCACCGCCGGGACCGTCACCTCCCCCGGTACGCTTGCCGAAGCCGCGCCCACCTACCTGGCCGCCGCCGTGCGCCGCAAGGACACCGACGGCGCCGCGCTCGCCGATGTCTCCACCGGCGAAGTCCGCATCGCCTCCGGCGAAAACGCCATCGACGAATTGCTCCGCTCCGCGCCCGCCGAGCTCCTCGTCGAAGACCGCGAATTTGTCGACGTACAGCCTGGCACGTCGCTTCGTACCCGTCCTGCAATAGTTGACCTGGAAGCCGACGCCCTCATCGCCGGCCGCTTCGGCGAACACGCCCGAGAATCCCTGGTCCCCGATAGCGCAGCCGCAGCCGCCCTCGCCCACATCCTCGCCTACCTTCAGGAAACCTACCCGGACGCGCTCCACGCCATCCAGCGTGTCCGGCCCCTGAGCGAAGCCGCCACCCTGGTCCTCGACCAGCGCACCCTCCGCAACCTGGACGTCTTCACCACCGAGGGCCGCCAGTCCCTCTTCGGCGTGCTCAACGAAACCAGCACCTCCATGGGCGCCCGCCTCCTCCGCGAATGGCTCCAGCGCCCCCTCCGCGACCGGGAAACGCTCGATGCCCGCCACGACGCTGTCGCCTGGGCCGTCGCACACCCGGTCGAAGTCGAACAGGTCGCCGCCGTCCTCCGCACCATGCCCGATATCGCGCGCATCGCCGGTGCGGTCGCCCGCCGCTCGGTCAGCCCGCGCGAGCTCCACGCCATGCGCCAGGGCCTTCGCGCTGCCCTCGACCTCGGAGCCGCCCTTGCCCGCGCCGAACTCCCCGGTCTTCTGCAAGACTCGATCTCCAGCCTTGCTAATGCCGCCGGGCCGCTCGCCACCCTCGACGCCGCCCTCGACCCGGATCCACCGGCGAGCTTCGACGAAGGCGGCGTCATCGCCCCCGGCTTCCGGCCCGAGATCGACTCCCTCCGCGAACTCACTCGCGATGCCCGCGGCTTCCTCCTCGGCCTCGAACGCCTCGAACGCGAGCGCACCGGCATCAAGTCCCTCAAGGTTGGCCACAACAAGGTCTTCGGCTACTACATCGAGGTCTCTTCCTCGAACACCCACCTGGTGCCCGAACACTACCAGCGCCGCCAGACCCTGGTCGGCGCCGAACGCTACGTCACCGAAGAGCTCAAGGAGCACGAATCCCGCCTCATCGGCGCCCGGGACCGCCTCGTCGAACTGGAAAAAGAAAGCTACCAACAACTCGTCGAGACCCTGGCCTCCGGCTTCCCCGAACTCCAGGCCCTCGCAGAAGCCGTCGCCCGCATCGACGTTCTCCTGGCTCTTGGCGCCCTGGCGCTGCAGCGCGGCTACGTCCGCCCCTGCTTCAACAGTGGCGAACGCCTGCTCATCCGCGGCGGCCGCCACCCTGTCGTCGAAGCGGCCCTGCCACCCGGCAGCTTCGTCCCCAACGACTGCGACTTCGACGACGAATGCCAGGTCATGGTCCTCACCGGGCCCAACATGAGCGGCAAGTCCACCTTCCTCCGCCAGGTCGCCCTCATCGCGCTCATGGCCCAGGCCGGCTCCTTCGTCCCCGCCGCCGAGGCCGACCTTCCGCTCTTCGACCGCATCTTCACCCGCATCGGCGCCCAGGACGACCTCGCCGCCGGCCAGTCCACCTTCATGGTCGAGATGGTCGAAACCGCCCAGATCCTCCACCAGGCAACCCCCGCCTCCCTGGTCGTGCTGGACGAAGTCGGCCGCGGCACCAGCACCTTCGACGGCATGGCCATTGCCCGCGCAGTTGTTGAGTTCCTCCACAATCGCAAAGAGGTCGCCGCCCGCACCCTTTTTGCCACCCACTACCACGAACTCACCGACCTGGAGTCCATCCTCCCCCGTGTCCGCAACGCGCACGTCGCCGTCCACGAAGAGGGCAGCGAGGTCGTCTTCGAATATCGCATCGTCCCCGGCCCCAGCGACCGTTCCTATGGCATCCACGTCGCCCGCCTGGCCGGGCTGCCTTCCGCCGTCGTCTCGCGCGCTGAACACCTTCTGGCCGGATACGAATCCGGCGCAACTGGCGCCGCTTCCCGCAATGGCCGCGACGCCCTGCAGCCATCCCTGCTCCCGCCTGAACCCACACCACTCCAGGACGAGATCGCCGGTATGGATGTCGACGGCATGACCCCCATCGAGGCCATCCAGAAGCTCTACGAACTCCGTGCCCAGGTCCGGCCAAAATCGTGACGCAGGCCGCACAATCCGCCATCCACCTCCTCCCGCCGGACGTGGCCAGCCGCATCGCCGCCGGCGAGGTCATCGAGCGTCCCGTCTCCGTCGTCCGTGAGCTGCTCGACAACGCCCTCGACGCCCGCGCCACCCGCATCGCCGTTGAGATAGAAGAGGGCGGCCTCAAGCTCATCCGCGTCACCGACAACGGCTGCGGCATCAGCCCCGGCGACCTCGAACTGGCCTTCGAGCGTCACGCCACCAGCAAGCTGGCCTCCATCGAAGACCTGGCCCGGCTGCGGACGCTCGGCTTCCGCGGCGAAGCCCTCCCGTCCATCGCCGCCGCCGCCGACGTCGAGGTCGTTACCCGCGCCGAATCCGAACCTGTCGGCGTCCAGCTCGCCCTGGTGGAGTCGAGCGTGGTTAAGCGCCAGGCGAAGGCCGCACCGCCCGGCACGAGCCTTGCCGCCCGCGAGCTCTTTGGCCGAGTGCCCGCCCGGCGCAAGTTTCTCTCCGCCCCGCCCCAGGAAGCGCGGCACATCACCACGCTCGTCTCCCACTACGCGCTCGCCTATCCCAGCGTCGCCTTCCGCCTGCTCTCCGGCGGCCGCACGGTGCTCCAGACTCCCGGCGACGGCGACCTCCGCCACGCATTCAGCGCCATCTACGGCGCCGACCAGGCCGCGAAGATGCTCGATGTAGCCCACCACGAAGAAAGCGTCGAAGTCCGCGGCCTGGCCGGCCCGCCGGACCTCACTCGCGGCAACCGCACCGCAATCTCCATCTTCATCAATGGCCGCTGGGTCCAGAGCCGCCCGCTCACCTTCGCCGTCGTCGATGCCTACCAGTCCCAGCTGCCCACCGGCCGCTACCCGGTCGCGGCAATAGATATTCGCCTCCCCGAAGAGGAGGTCGATGTGAACGTCCACCCGGCCAAGGCCGAAGTCCGCTTCCGCGACGAGCGCCGCATCAGCCGCGCTGTCCGCCACGCCATCCGCGCCGCCCTCGAATCCTCACCCGCCGTGAGCTGGTTCGACGATGCGGTAGGCACGCCCGCCGATGATGCGGGCGCATCGCCGCCGCCCTCCGCGCCTGTTGCCCCACCAGGCGATTCACCCCCGGCCCCGTCCCAACCGCTCCGACAGCGGCTCGAACCGCCGGCCGCGCTTCGTGGGCCCCAGCCCGTCCAGGGAGGGCTGTCGCTCGAAAGCCGACCACCCGCGCCGTCCACCGAAGGCGCAGCCACCCCACGCACCCATCGCGATGTCCTCCCGCTCCTGCGTGTCGTCGGCCAGATGAACACCACCTACATCGTCGCCGAGGGTCCGGAAGGCATGTACCTCATCGACCAGCACGCCGCCCACGAGCGCGTCTGCTATGACGAGATCGTTGCCCGGCGCAGCCAGGCCGCCGCGCCTGCACAGCAGCCGCTGCTCGACCCGGTGTTGCTGGAACTCGACATGCTCCAGGCCGCGGTGCTGCATGAGAACACCA
>SLAK01000244.1 GCA_007126855.1 Dehalococcoidia bacterium
CGTAGTCGGGGGCGTCGTAGCCGCAGAAGAGACCATAGTAAAGGACCAGACGGTTGGCCTGGGCGACGACCCCGGCGAGGCCGTCGGGCGACGGGGTGCGCGCCTCGTCGTGATGATCGGCGACAGCGTCGACCAGGTGGGACGGGAACTTCCAGCGCTCGCCCAGGGCGAGGCCGACGGCCTGGTGATCGTAACCGGTGGTTTCGAGTTCGGCCTGGTGGAGCGAGACCTGGCCGGTCTGGGCCCAGCGGACGGCTTCTTCGAATTCGCGCGGCATGGTCATGCGGATGACGAGCCGGCCGATGTCGTGGAGGATCCCGGCGGTGAAGGCATCTTCGCCGCGGGCAGCGCGCGTCTTTTTGGCGATCGATTCGGAGGCGACCGCCACGGCGACGCTATGACCCCAGAAGAGGTCCAGGTCGAAGGCGCCCCCGCCTTCGTAGTGCCGTGAAAAGGCGTTCATCAGGCTGGCGCCGACGGCCATCTGGCGCACCTGCTTGAAGCCGAGCACGACGACGGCTTCGCGAACTGTGCTTACCTTGCGGGCGAAGCCGTAGTAAGCGGAGTTGCTGATCCGTATGAGCTTGGCCGTCAGCGCCTGGTCTGTGCTCAGCACCTGTGCCAGGTCGAGCGCGCTGGTGGTTTCGTCGTCGGCCAGGGCCATGATGCGCGCGGCAACCGCAGGCAGCGGCGGCAGTTCGTCGATTCTTTCGAGCAGTACCGCAGTGTCCTTCCCCATCTCACCGGGATCATCGACCGGTTGTGCCGGGAGCATCAGCGGCAATTTGCGAACAGCCGCGATGTCGTAGAGAGCAAAGGGCGTACCGCAACCTCAGTCCTGCTTGCGCTGCTCGTTGCCGGGGCTGTCTTTGGATTCTTCGTGGCGGCGTTCCTGGAATTCGCTCGCCGCTTCCTTCGCCTTGTCGATGCCCTCGCCGGCCTTTTCCGCGATGGTGCCGGCGGCTTCGCGCGCCTTTTCGGCTGCTTCCTGCGCGGCGTCCCGGGCCTTTTCGGCGGCGTCCTGGGCCGCGTCTTTGGCGCGTTCGGGGAGAGGCTTCTTGCGGCGTAGCAGTCTGTCGAGGAGTTTCATGGTGGCACCTCGGGGAGCCGGGAACGGGGAACGGGAAGCTGCCCGCGAGGGCGATGTCTGTGACCGGCTCTCCTTTGAACGGTGCGCGATGGCGCGGATTTTGACAAGTGGGAGAAGGAGGAAGGGGTCGGTCGCCGGGCCCGCGCTCACCCCCACTGACAACCCTCCTGTATTCCGTTACTGTGAGACCCGAAACCGCCTTCGCTTTTGCGGAGCACCCGGCTGGGAGGCTGCTTCATGCCCTACCGCTATCGCTATTCCATGTGGGACGGGACCCAGGAAGTCGCAGAGTTCGGCGCCGACGACATTCTCGATAACCTCACGGACGACCTGATGAATTTCGGCGACCTGCAGCACGCGCTGCGCAACCTCATGCAGCGCGGCATGCGGAATCCGGACGGCGACCGTACCCAGGGATTGCGAGACCTGCTGCAGAAGTTGCGCCAGCAGCGCCGGGAGCAGCTCGACCGCTTCAATCTGTCGTCCGTCTTCGACGACCTGCGGCAGAAGCTGGACGAGATCCTGGACATGGAGCGGAACACGCTGGACCGGCGCCTTGATGAGGTCGGCCAGCAGGATGGCCAGCAGGGTGCAGACGGACAGCAATCGCCGGCGGACAGCGGGCAAGAGCAGCCTTCCGGCGATCAGTCCGGCCAGCAGCAGCCAGGCGGGCAACAGCAGCCGGGCGGCCAGCAGCAGCGCGGCCAGCAGCAGCCGACGGGACAACAGCAGCCAGGCGGTGACCAGTCCGGCGACCAGCCGGGTTCGCAGCAGGGGCAGCAGGGCGGTTCGCCGGAGTCGGGCAATGAGTTCGCCGACATGCTCCGGAACATCGCGCAGCGTAAGCAGGATTTCCTGCAGAACCTACCGGAAGATGTACCGAGCCAGGTGAAGGAACTGCAGAACTACGAGTTCATGGACCCCGAGGCGCAGGCGCGCTTCAACGAGCTGCTGGAATCGCTGAAGAAGGCAATGACGGAGACCTTTTTCAAGGACATGTACGACCAGATCGCGAACATGTCGCCGGAAGACATGCAGCGCATGAAGGACATGGTCCAGGACCTGAACCAGATGCTGCAGGACCGGATGGCCGGCAACGAGCCGAACTTCGACGAGTTCATGCAGAAGTACGGCGACCTCTTCGGGGATAACCCGCCGCAGTCGCTGGATGAGCTTATCGCGCAGATGCAGCACCAGATGGGCCAGATGCAGAGCCTGCTGGATTCGCTCCCGGGCGATATGCGGCAGCAACTGCAGGATCTGCTTGCCGACAAGGTGGGCGACCCGCAGCTGCAGCAGGGGCTGAGCGAGCTGGCGCAAAACCTGGAATATCTCTACCCGATGCGGGACCTGCGGAACCAATACCCCTTCCGCGGCGATGAGCCGATCGACCTGGAATCGGCGATGCAACTGATGGAACAGATGCAGTCGATCGACGAAGTCGAGCGGCAGCTGGAGCGCACGCAGTACGGCGGCGAGATCGACGACATCGACGTGGACAAGCTGGAAGAGCTGCTGGGCCCGGAGGCCAAGGAAACCATCGATCAACTCCGCAAGTTCTTGGAGATCCTGGAGGAGGCCGGGTATATCCGGCGCAAGGGCAACACCTGGGAGCTGACGCCTCGCGGCACCCGGAAGATTGGCCAGCGCGCGCTCATCGAGATCTATGCGCAGCTCAAGAAGGGCACCTTTGGCAAGCACGAAATCCGGGACGATGGTACAGGCGGCGAGCGCACGGACTCGACCAAGATCTACGAGTTCGGCGACCCGCTGCACCTGGATATCAACAAGACCATCATGAACTCGATGCACCGCGAGGGGCCGGGGGTGCCGGTGCGATTGCACCCGGACGACTTCGAGGTGAACCGGACGGAGTTCCTGACCGAGACGGCGACGGTGATCATGCTGGACCTGTCGTGGTCGATGGCGCTGCGCGGTTCGTTCCAGTCGGCAAAGAAGGTCGCGCTGGCGCTGAACAACCTGATCTCGTCGCAGTTCGCGCGGGACAGCCTCTACATCATCGGCTTTAGCGCCTACGCGCGGGAACTGAAGCCGGAAGAGTTGCCCTATGTGCGCTGGGACGAGTCGGTGCTTGGCACAAACATGCACCACGCACTGATGATCGCGCAGAAGCTGCTGGCAAAGCACACGAACGGGACGCGCCAGATCATCATGATCTCGGACGGCGAGCCGACGGCGCACCTGGAGCGCGGGCGGAGCTATTTCGCCTATCCGCCGAGCCCGGTCACGATCCGCGAGACGCTGAAGGAAGTGAAGCGCTGCACCCAGAAGCGGATCACGATCAACACCTTCATGCTGGACCGGAACTACTATCTGAAAGAGTTCGTGAACCAGGTGGCGCGGATCAACAAGGGCCGCGTGTTCTACACGACGCCGGACAAGCTCGGCGAGTACATCCTGGTGGACTACGTCGCGAGCAAGAAGAAACGAGTCGGCGGCGCGGCGTAGGTTAGCGGTTCGTTCCTGGCTTGTAGCAATTCGCCGGAGGCGCGGACGGTCAGCGTGTGTCTTGCGGCTGGACGCCTTTCGCACGATCGCGAGCCGGAGGACAGTGAAGCGGCAGGTCGGCGCGAGGATTTTGCAAGGTGCGGCGGCGACCGGGTTATGCGGAGCGCAATGCGGGCGGGGCGAGGGTGAAGGGGACAAGGAACAGATAGCCCCACATGTCGCCGAATCCGCCACGAGGGCGGACCGGGGGAACCACCAAAAAACGGGGGCGAATCCGCAGCCAGACTGCGGAGCGGCCAGGCTCCGGCCGTAGCCCGTCAGCTAACCCCGGAGGCGTCGGAAGCCCTCCAACGAGGTACCGATCACAAGACACCTGTCAGACACCGGGCTGCGTATGCGCCTTGACGCACGAATGACGCCCGGCTCCTGAAAGGTGCACGCGTGATCTGGCCACAGGACAGGAGGTCTTTCGATGGCCGATACCGCTTACAGGCCTGGTTCTCGCATGCCTTCGCCGGGCACCCCGATCGTCACCGCAGACGGCAAGCAGATTGGCAGAGTTAAGGAGTGCGATGCCGGCCACTTCAGAGTGGCCGTGCGCTGGGCCCGGGACTACTGGCTCAGCGATGAGGTGATCCGCCAACAAGGCGAAAGCCGCATTGAGCTAGCGATCCAGCATGACCTGGTGCCCGGTTACAAGCTGCGCCGCACAGGCCGGGGTTTTGAGCCCGTGGTGGGCGGCGCCAACGGCGGAGCGGCCGGCGAGCCGCCAACAGATTTCGCAGGCCGGTGACAGGCTGGTTCGGCCCGGTCCCTCCTTGAGGATCGCCGGCCGGCGGGGAGAGCAGATATCCATCCCGAACTGAACGTTCGCGACCAAACCCTCAGGAGGAATCTTTATGTCTCGACTTTGGAAGCTTGCTGTTGTGGCGGTCCTCCCGATTGCCATGGCATTCTCGGCGTGTGAAGACAACGACACTGACGACGATGCCTTTGACTTCAACGACGACGACACGATGAACGACACCTTCGACGACAACGGGCTGGATGATGACATGAACGGCCCGGACGACACCTTCAACGACGACGGGCTGGACGACACCTTCGACGACGACGACGGACTCGACTAGCCCCACTGGCGCCCGCCGGGAAGACCGGCGGGCGCCGCAGATGCCGTACGAACGGTACCCATGTATCCCGTCCAGGGGCATCTGCTCTCCCCGCCGCCGACGATCTCCGGCGGAACGGCCCGGAAGCGGGCAGGCAAACATCGCACGTGGCAGCAGCCATGGCACGCCTGCCGCTTCCGGGCCATGGTGTTTCTGGACCTGGGGACTGCGTAAAGGAACCTGGCTGGCCACGACCGGGCAGATGTTTTCCGGGTAGGATCTATCGCAGGGATGGATGCCGTTCTATTTGTGGGCGGCACGCCGCCAGGGGATTATGCGACGCCTAACTCTTGCCAGAGACAGCGCAACGGAAGCGCCTGACGAGCGGTACCGGCCGATGGCCTGGGCTCAGATCGCCATTGCGGCCGCTATCGTGGGAGTGCTTGCGGGTGCGTTCTTCACGGTTGGATTCGGTGGCGGAAGCCTTGCGAACTACGAATACAGCCTCATGCGGTGGCAGGCGGAAACGACGCCCGGGGCGCTGGCGCGGCTCGTGGGCATCGACCTTCGCCGCGAGCACGAGGCGAGCGACGAAGAACTTCTGCGGCGCTACTTCGCCTATACGACAGAGCTGCGGGACGAACTCAACCGGCCTGACTCGGACCCGGAACGCCGCGACTGGCTCTACAGGGCGCGTGACCGCTATGAGGTACAGGTAGAGCACATCGTCCGTGGCTATGTCGGCGAGGCGGTGGAGCACGCGGGCCTGCAGGAGACGCTTCCCTTCTTCAGCGACGTATCGGTGCCGTGGCCGCCGGTGGAATTCCGGCTGGCCAACCCGCCACACGTGCTCGTGATTTCGCCGCGCGACGAGATCCTGCGTATGCACGTCCACCTGCTGCGGCAAGACCTGACGATGGAGGAGATCGAACGGTTGGAGCAGGTGATGGGCCAGGGGAACGATGTGGTGGCTCACATCGTGGCCATCGGCGGGATGGCGGCCTACCCGGCGATGGTGCGCTCGGACCGGAACTACTGGTCGGTCGTGGAGACTGCGGCCCACGAGTGGGTCCACCACTACCTTGCGTTCTACCCGCTAGGCCAGCAGTGGGGCCGGAGCCAGGAAGCGATCACGCTCAACGAAACGGTGGCGACGATCGGTGGCCGGGCGCTGGCGGAGATCGTGCATGAGCAGTACCCGATGCACTTCCCCGACGGGATGGACGGGAGCTGGGTGACACGGCCGGCCCGGGAGGTGGACTTCCACGCGGAGATGCAGCAGCTCCGCCGGGCAGTCGATGAACTGCTGGCACAGGGCGAGATAGTGGAGGCCGAGACGCTGATGGAGGCCACGCGGCTTTTCCTGGCAGAGCACGGAGCTGTCGTGCGAAAGATCGACCAGGCCTACTTCGCCTTTCACGGCGCCTATGCAGCACGGCCGGGCGCAGTCGACCCCATCGGCCCGAAGGTGCAGCGCGTGTGGGAGCTCACCGGGAACGACGTTGGCCTGTTCCTGGAGCTCATGCGCGACGTGCGAAACGTGGCGGAGCTGGACGAGCTGCTGAGGAGGCTGGAGGCGTTGCGGGCGTGAGCCGGCGACGATGCCGGGCATTACATTGCGCTTACCTGTGCATGGTCGTTGAGGAATATCGCGGATAGCGTTCACAACGGCGGCGCATTGGCGGCCGGAGACAGGACATGCGCTGGTATTTGGCGGCGGCGCTAACGCTGCTGGCGTTGCTCGTTGCTGGCTGCGGCGGCGAGCAGGGTTCGGTGAGCGCGGGAAATCTACAGCCGGACGAGCGGGCGGCGGTGAAGGCCGCGACGCCCGAGGCGGAGCCAACGGCTGAACAGCCCGCGGCCATGAACCTCGCGGATCAGCCTACCGAGGCGGTTGTTGAGCTGCATCCACCGGCGTGGAGTGAAGCTCCGACCGTCCGGTTGGGCGAGCCTGCGCCAGTGGTTGAAGCGGCGGCTGTGGTGGTGCTGGATGAAGCTTCCGGGGCAGTGCTGCACGAGCACAATGCCCGCACGCCCTTGCCCCCGGCGAGCCTGACGAAGATCGCCACGGCGGTGGTGGCGATCGAGCACGGGGAGCTGGACCGGCTGGTAGACATCGACGTCGACGGGCGCGACATGCCCTGGAGCAGCCTGATGGGATTGCGTCCGGGCGACCGGTTCACGCTGCACGATTTGCTCTACGGGCTAATGCTGCCGTCCGGGAACGACGCCGCGCTGGCGATTGGGAGGGCGGTCTCGGGTTCCGACACGGCATTCGTGGAGGAAATGAATGAGCTGCTCGCACGGCTGGGGCTCACGACGAGCCGGTTTGCGAATCCGCATGGACTGGGCGCTCCGGGGCACCGGGCATCGGCGCTGGACCTGGCGCTGCTGGCACGTTACGCGATGAGCCTGGACGAATTCGTGGAACTTTCGACCGCGACCTCCTGGACGGCGAACGGCAACCGGGAGATCGAGATGCGGAACCGGAACGGGTTTCTCGGAAGCTACGAGGGCGCGGACGGGGTGAAGGTGGGGTATACGCACCGTGCGGGCCACACGCTGGTGGCGTCGGCGGGGCGGGACGGTAACCGCGTGTACGTGGCGCTGCTAGACGCCCCGAAAAGTGCCGCCGACGCCGGGAAGCTGCTGGACTGGGCCTTCGCGAACCACGCCTGGCCCGAGTGAGGGCAAGCGGCCACGCTACTCATCTGTGATACGGTAAGGGTAGATTTACACACGGGGTCACATCTTGCCCGATTCCCAAGGAGAGAACCTCCCTGGCGGCGGAGGTTCTATTTGTCTTCATCTGCAACTACGACACGCCTAGCAAGCGACTATGCCGAACTCCGGCGCATCGTGCGGGCGCAGGGTCTGCTGGAGCCGCAGACAGCCTACTACATAGTCAAGCTGGTGACAGTGGTGGCGATGCTGGCTGCCGCAGCGGCCATACCGTTTTTTGCTTCCCACCCGGTAATCATCCTCGCGGCCGCGGTATTTTTGGCGTTCGCCTCAACACAGGCGGGGCTGCTGAGCCACGACATCATCCACCGGCAGGCCTTTCGGGGGCGCCGCCTGAACGAGGTCCTGAGGCTGCTGGTAGGGAACCTGTTGCTGGGGTTGAGCCACTCCTGGTGGGCGCTGAAGCATAATGCGCACCATGCGAACCCGAACCACGAGGACAAGGACCCGGACCTGGGCATCCCGTTCGTGGTGTTTGCCGCGGACCAGATACAGAAGCGGCCACGGTGGACGCACCCACTCATCGCGATCCAGACGGTAGTGCTGCCGACGCTGTTCCTGGTGCAGGCGCTGAGCATGCGGGGCCAGACGGTCCATCACCTTGCGGTGCAGGATGCGCCTCGGCGCTTCCTGCAGGTGGTGCTCTTCGCAGCACACTTTGCCATTTACGCCCTGATACTGGTTGCTATCGGCAACTGGTGGTTGGCACTCGGGTTTGTCGCTGTGCACCAGGGCCTGTTCGGCGTGTACAACGCCTCGGTGTTCGCCTCGAACCACAAGGGGATGCCGCTGCTACGCGAGGGCGAACGGATGGACTTTCTCCGCGAGCAGGTGTTGACGTCGCGTGATGTTAACGGCCACCCGCTGACGGATTTCTGGTACGGGGGACTGAACTACCAGATCGAGCACCACCTGTTCCCGACGATGCCGCGGAACAATCTGCCACAGGCACAGAAGATCGTGCGGGAATTCTGCGCGGAGCGTGGCATTGCCTACGAGTCGACGAGCCTGTTCGGAGCATACCGGGACACGTGGAGGCACCTGCACCGCGAAAGCGCGAGTGCTCGCGGCGGCGTGGGCTCAACGGGCTAGCCGGGGAGCGGTCTGCCAATTATCGAGTGAGGTGGCAAACAGCCGCACGCTTCATGGTCAGGCAGGGGTCGGGGGATTCTTCTTTTCCTGCTTGACCTGTTTGGCGTCGGCCTTTTGCTTTGCGGACTTGCGGGTGTTCTTCGGGCTCTTGTCGCCCATTGCTCATGCTCCAGGGCCGTGCTCGGCCACTTCCATCGTACGCCTTTTCGGCTGACGCCGATGATTGGGAGCAATTGCCCCGGCGAAGGCGGCCAGGGTGTAGGCTGAAGGCAGCCTGGCCATCGGTGGAAGCACCAGCGAAGGTGGCGGGAGAGGAAGACGACAACAATGGATGACAGCGAATCGGAGGGCCGGACGGCGGCAGCGTACCGCTGTGCATGGTACCGCGGATGATGTGCCCCCGCTGCGGATCGCAATCAGTTGTTCGTAATCATGGCACGGTGAGCTGTCTGCCTTGCAGCCATGTGCTGGAAGAGCCCCGGCATGAAGCGTGGGACCTGGTCTCGTCGCCGCGGGGAGGCGGCAAGGGGCTGGGGCCGGCGTGGACAGAAGCGGAACGGGAGCTTTGGCGAAAGGGACCGCCGGGCAAGGGCGAGGCACGATAGCGCGGCGGGACGGCGCGCATTTGGATCGTGTTAGGAGATCGTCAGGCTGCGGTGGCTCCCCCGCCCGCCTTCTGTGCGATAGAATCCGCGCGCAGCTTCGAAGGAGGGGGACCCGTGGAAGTACCACTGCTGGTCAACGATTTTCTACGCCGTGCGGCGAAAC
>SLAK01000385.1 GCA_007126855.1 Dehalococcoidia bacterium
CCGCACGACCACTGCCCCCAAGCCCGCCATCGACGGCGCGCTCCGTGCCGCAATCGCCTCGCGGGCACGGCCGGCGCGGCCGAGCGCGGCATCGACCTCGCTGACCTTTGGCTGGCGGGCGCTGCTCAAGATCAAGCACGTGCCCGAGCAGCTTTTCGACGTGACCATGTTCCCCATCATGTTCACACTTATGTTCACCTATCTTTTCGGCGGCGCGCTGGCGGGCTCCACCCGCGATTACCTCCAGTTCGTGCTGCCCGGCATCCTGGTGCAGACCGTCGTGATGATCACCATGTACACCGGTGTCACCGTGAACAAAGACATCCAGAAGGGCGTCTTTGACCGCTTCCGCTCTCTGCCCGTGTGGCGGCCCTCCTTCATGGTTGGAGCGCTCCTAGGCGACACGGCACGGTATTCCATCGCCGCCGGCGTCATCATCGGACTCGGCCTGCTCCTCGGCTTCAGGCCGGAGGGCGGCCCCGCCGGTGTGCTGATGGCGGTCGCGCTCGTCCTGGTGTTTGCCTTCGGGGTCTCATGGATCTGGACGACGCTCGGACTCCTCATGCGGACAGAGCAGTCGCTCATGGCGGTCAGTATGTTCGTGCTCTTCCCGCTGACCTTCGTCAGCAACGTCTTTGTGCGGCCGGAGACAATGCCCTCGTGGTTGCAAACAGTCGTCGACATTAACCCCATCAGCCACCTGGCCACGGCATCGCGGGGCTTCATGGCGGGGGAGATCGAGACCGCTTCCATCGGCTGGGCGCTGGTCGCGCCGGCAGTCATCGCCGCGGTTTTCGGGCCCATCACCATGTACCTCTACAGCAACAAGAAGTGAGCAACGGGACAAAAACGCGACAAACTTTGTCGCGACACCGTGGCAGCATGGCGCCAGCAACAGGGGACTAGAACATCTGTTCCGAACAGTATAGAATCCCCCGCAGCGGCAAAGCACAACTTCACGGAGGTCGCGGCCAATGACGCAGGAAGACCGGAAACGCGCGCTGGACCTGGCGCTGGGACAAATCGAAAAGCAATACGGCCGCGGCGCCATCATGCGGCTCGGCGAAGCGACGAACGGCATGGCCGTCGACGCCATCTCCACCGGTTCGCTGGCGCTCGATATCGCGCTCGGGATCGGCGGCATCCCGCGCGGGCGAGTAACGGAGATCTACGGTCCGGAATCGGCCGGTAAGAGCACGCTCGCCCAGCACGTGATGGCCGAAGCGCAACGCAAAGGCGGCATCGCCGCCTACATCGACGTCGAGCACGCGATGGACCCGGGATACGCGCGGGACCTCGGCATCAACGTCGAAGACCTGCTTATCAGCCAGCCCGACACCGGCGAGCAGGCGCTGGAGATTTGCGAGGCGCTGGTGCGCTCGAATGCAGTTGACGCCGTGGTGATCGACTCGGTGGCGGCGCTGGTGCCCCGCGCCGAGATCGAAGGCGAGATGGGCGACGCCCATGTGGGCCTCCAGGCGCGGCTCATGTCACAGGCGCTCCGGAAGCTCACCGCCACGATCTCCCGCACGCAGACGGCTGTCATCTTCATCAACCAGTTGCGCGAGAAGGTCGGCGTTGTTTTCGGAAACCCCGAGGTGACCCCCGGGGGACGGGCGCTCAAGTTCTATTCATCCACGCGCATCGAGGTCCGCAGGGCTGAATCCATCAAGCGCGGCACCGACGCCATCGGCAACCGCGTGAAGGCCAAGATTGTGAAGAACAAGGTCGCAGCGCCGTTCCGCACGGCGGAGTTCGACATCATGTTTGAGCCGCCTCGCGGCATTAGCCGGGCCGGCGACATCGTCGACCTGGGCGTGGAATATGGCGTGCTTTCCAAGAGCGGCGCGTTCTACAGCTACGGCGACCAGCGCCTTGGCCAGGGCCGCGAGAACGCCAAAGGCTTCTTGCTGGAGAACGCGGACATGGCCACGGAAATCGAGGCGGAAATCCGCCGCGAAGCCGGCCTCCCCGGCGGCGCTGAAGAACCGGCGGAACTGCCGCTCACGGCCAACGGCAACTAGGGGGCAAAGTGCTGCCACGGCGTGCGACGATGATGCCACAGGAATACCCGAGCGAGCCCCCAAGCGCGAGGACCATCGCAGAAGTGCAGCCGGCGCCGCGCTCGCACCGGCTGCTCACCCTGCGGTTTGATGACGGCTCGGTTCTCACTGTTCCGCGCCGCGATGCAGACCACGCGGGCGCCGGACCGGGCGTGACGCTGCTCCCCGCGGCCATTGCCAGCATGCAAGAGTCAGAAAGCAGCACCGCCGAGCACTTCGCCACCCGCCGCCTCGGGTCCGCAGAGCGCACCGCACAGGAGCTACGCGACTACCTTCGGTCACATGGGTTCAGCCCCGGCGGCATCGAACACGCCATCGAGGCACTGGCCAACGCCGGTTTTCTCGACGATGAGCGAGCCGCCGCTCAGCATGTTTACTTGCGTGCGGGCAGGAAACCGCGGAGCCGGCGCATGCTCCGCGCCGAGCTGCTCCGGCGCGGGATCGGCGAAGGGGCCGCAGAAGCAGCGCTCGGCGAAGTGGACGAAGAAGCCGCGGCACGCGAACTTGTGGCGCGCCAGGTACGCCGGGCGCCGCGGGACTCGTACGAGGCCTTCCGCGACTCGCTGGGCCGCCTGCTGCTGCGCCGAGGGTATCCGTATGCCCTGTCTCAGCGCGTCATCGGCGACGCCTGGAAGGACCTGGGGGAGGGCCCCGCCGGCAGTGACTCATGACGCTGCGACCGGGTATCGTCAGCTTTGACCGCTTCGACCCCGTAGGCGTAGCATTAACCTGAACACACGTTCGTCTTTTTTGATAGCGCGTGTAAACGACCCTTATGTCGTCCCTCGTGGCGTTCAAAGGCCTGGAGATTACACATGTCGACGATACTGATCGTGATCGTCGGCCTGGCGGGACTTCTGGTTGGTGTCGCGATCGGTTTCACCGTGCGGCGCCGGCAAGACGCAACATCCCTGCAGGAAGCAGAAGAAAAAGCCAACCGGATACTCGTCGAGGCCGAGTCAACACAAAAGGAGCTGTTACTCAAAGCAAAAGAAGAATCCCTGGAGATGCGCAACGCGCTCGAGGCGGAAATTCGCGACCGGCGAGCCGAGATAACGCGGACCGAACAGCGCCTCAGCCAGCGTGAAGAAAGCCTTGACCGCAAGTCCGACTCCCTCGAACGGCGCGACCAGGAACTGAGGCAGCGGGAGGGCGAGGCGGAGGGGATCCGCGCCGAAGCCGAAACCATCCGCGAAAGCCAGCTCGCGGAAATCCAGCGCATCAGCGGCTTATCGCAGGACGAGGCGAAGCAGGAGCTGCTCGCATCCATCGAGGACGAGGTGCGCGAGGAAGCAAGCCGTCGCGTGCGCGAGATGGAGAAGCAGGTGGAAGCGACGGCGGGCCAGCGGGCGCGGCGCGTGCTTGCAACCGCCATCCAGCGCTACACGGCGGAAGTGACCGCGGAATCCACGGTCTCGGTCGTGCCCATCCCCAGCGATGAGATGAAAGGGCGCATCATCGGCCGCGAAGGACGCAACATCCGCGCCATCGAAGCGGCCACCGGCGTCGACGTGATCATCGACGACACCCCGGACGCGATCACCGTGAGCGCCTTCGATCCTGTGCGGCGCGAAGTCGCCCGCTCCGCGCTGACCTCGCTGGTGCAGGACGGGCGCATCCATCCGACGCGCATTGAAGATGCGGTGAACAAGGCGAGGCGGGATGTCGAAGCGGTCATGGCCGAAGCCGCCGAGGCTGCCACCGTCGAAGCCGGCGTGATGAACCTGCACCCGGAAGTGATGAAGACGCTCGGGCGGCTAAGGTACCGCACGAGTTACGGGCAAAACGTCCTGCGCCACTCTATCGAGACGGCGCACATCGCCGCGATGATCGCGCGCGAAATTGGCGCCGATGTCGAGATCGCGCGCGCCGGCGGTTTCCTCCACGACCTGGGCAAGGCCGTTGACCACGAGGTCGAAGGCACGCACGCCATCATCGGCGCGCAAATCCTCCGGCGCTTCAAGGCGCGCGAAGAAGTCGCCCACTGCGTGGAGGCCCACCACGAAGAAGTGCCGCCCCAGACGGTGGAAGCCATCATCGTGATGATGGCCGACGCCATCAGTGGCGGCAGGCCGGGCGCGCGCCGTGAATCGCTCGAGGCATATATCAAGCGCCTGGAGACGCTGGAGAACATCGCGACCAGCCGAAAGGGAGTGGAAGCCGCTTTCGCCATCCAGGCGGGCCGGGAGCTGCGCATTATCGTGAAGCCAGACTCCGTGGACGACCTGGAGGCCATGCGCATCGCCCGCGATGTCAGCCAGCAGATCGAGGAGACGATGGAATACCCGGGGCAGATCAAAGTGACCGTGGTGCGCGAAACGCGCGCCACCGAGTACGCGAAGTAGCCCATGCGGGTACTCTTCCTGGGCGATCTCGTCGGCTCGTGCGGGCGCGAGGCGGTCATCAGCCTCGTGCCCCGGCTGCGCCAGCAGCACCGGCTCGACTACGTGGTGGTCAATGGCGAGAACGTGGCCGGCGGCCGCGGGATCACGGCGGCCATCGCGGAGAAGCTTTTCGACGCCGGTGTCGACGTGATCTCCGGCGGCAACCACACCTTCCGTTACCGGGAGATCTACCGCTATCTCGACGAAGAGCCGCACGTCCTGCGCCCGGCCAATTACCCGCCCGGTGCGCCCGGGCACGGGGTCGTCGAACTGCCAGGGCTGACGGTCATTAACCTCATCGGCCGCACCTTCATGGGCTCCGACTACGACGACCCGTTCCGGGCCGCGGACGAGCTGCTGTCAAAAGCCCGGGCCGGCAACGCCACACTCGTGGACTTCCACGCGGAGGCGACCAGCGAAAAGCAGGCCCTGGGCTGGTACCTGGACGGGCGCGCGTCAATTGTCATCGGCACGCACACGCACGTCGCCACCGCCGACGCCCGCATCCTCCCGCGCGGCACCGCCTACTGCACCGACGCCGGCATGTGCGGCGCGCGCGATTCTGTGATCGGCGACGACCCCGATGCCGTGGTGGAGCGCTTCCTCACGCAGATGCCCACCAAACTGCCGCCGGCCGAGGGCACGGCGGTCGTCAACGGGCTGCTTGTCGAGGTCAACGACTCGACGTTGCTCGCCAGCAGCATCGTGCGTTGCGACCACGTGGTGGAATGATGGCAAAGGGTGACTTCCACCTCCACAGCACGGCGTCCGACGGCGTGCGCTCGCCTTCCTGGGTCGTCGAAACAGCCCACGCCAACGGCGTCCATGCGATGTCGCTGACAGACCACGATTCGACCAACGGCCTGGCCGAAGCCGCCACCGTGGCCAAACGCCTGGGGCTGCGCCTCATCCCCGGCATCGAACTGAGCACGGATCTGGGGCCGGCCGACGTCCACCTGCTGGCCTACGGGTTCAATCCAGCATCTGAGCCGCTGCAGGCCTTTCTGAGCTGGCAGCGCGAGGTGCGTATCGGCCGGGTGGACAAGATCGTTGCGATCCTGCGCGATGAAGGCGCGATGATCGAAACGAGCCGCGTGTTCGAGATCGCCGGCGAGGCGTCAGTGGGGCGCCCGCACATCGCACGCGCGCTGCTGGAGCGGGGTTATGTTGAATCAGTGAAGGAAGCCTTCGACCGCTGGCTTGCCGACGGCGGTGTGGCCGATGTGCCCCGGGAAAAACTGTCCCCGCAAGAAGCCATCGCGCTTATCCACCGCGAGGGCGGAGTGGTCTTCGCCGCGCACCCGTTCTTGATTGGCCACACGTACCTGGAAGCCATCGACCAGCTTGCCGGTTGGGGGCTCGACGGACTCGAGGCCTATTACAAGAATCACGACGAAGAAGCGATCACCGAGATGGTGCTGCTGGCCGGGAAGCTCGGGCTCGCCTGTTCCGGGGGCAGCGACTACCACGGGCTTGGGAATCCGGATGAGCGCCCCATTGGCGACATCAACTTCCCCGATGCCGCCGTCGATCGCTTCCTGGCCTTCATCGACGAACACTGCGCGGTGCCCGCGCTCTAACGCGACTCAAAGGAGACTGCCCATGACCATCGAGGCCGATGCTATCGAAGCCATCATCCCCCACCGCTATCCCATGTTGCTCGTCGACCGGGTGACCGATATCGAACCGGGCCGGCGCGCGACGGGGATGAAGAACGTGTCCGCGAATGAGTGGTTCTTCGAAGGCCACTTTCCCGGGCGCAAGATTATGCCGGGCGTGCTTATCGTCGAAGCCCTGGCACAGGTCGCCGCCATCACCATGCTGAAAGACCGCGAAGAAGACGGGAAAATGCCCGTCTTCGGTGGCATCGAAAACATGCGCTTCCGGCGCGCGGTGCGGCCCGGCGACCAGTTGCGGCTGGATTTCGAGCTGGAGAAGATCCGCGGCCCTGTCGGCAAGGGAAAGGTCCGCGCATCGGTTGATGGCGAGATGGCTGCCGAGGGGACAATATCCTTCGCGCTCGCGGACCTGGCCGCGGGCGACGGCGACGCCTGACCTGCGTTTTTCACTATTACTGGTTACGATAGGTTAGAGTGCCGGCCGCGCCCGCCCCCGAAAGGACAGTGAATGGCAGAGCAGCCCGTTGCTCGTGGTGTTGTGGAGTGTGCGTCGTGCCCGGGCCGGGAGACGGGGCTCCGCTGTGGCCGCTGCGAAAAGCCAATTTGCCCGAACTGCCTGGTGATGTCGCCGGTCGGCGCCCGGTGCAAAGACTGCGCGCCAATGCGCCGCGCCCCGATGTACGAGGTGAGCGCCGAGCACACCCTGCGCGCGGCAGGGGTCGCAATCGGCGGCGGCATCGGGATGGGCCTCATCTGGGGGTTCATTGGCGCGGCCTTTTCGATGGGCTTTTTCCTCATCATGGTCGGCATCGCCCTGGGTTACGCCTTCACCCGCATGATGGACTGGGCGACGCGCGGTAAGCGCGGCCCCACCATCATTGCCTTCGCCATCGGCGGCATTGTCATTGCCTGGGGGATGCAGTTTGTTTTCGTCCCGGCCGCCATCGCACAGATGCAGATCATCGCCGCCGCGATAGCTGCTGCCGTCGCCTATTACAATCTGCGCTAAGCCCGGCTAGACGATAAACGACATCACCACGATGAATCCGAAAGTCGCCACGCCGACGGCGCCGATGATGGCCATTTCGCGGCGGACATAGCGGTAATCCGTGGACACGCGATGCTCGCGCTGGGATGAATAGGCCGTTTCGGCCGCCTGGGTCGTGGCTTTCACACCGCGCGCAGACGTGCCCTTGCCAATGCGGGGCAGGGAATCGGCCGGGGCCTTCCGGCGTTGCGAGCGGCGGGATTGTCTCGCTGTCATTACTTGCATCGTACCGGGCAGAAACGCCAGGGTACAGGCGCCCTGCCCGTGGTTAGCTCGCCATGAGCGACTGGCCCAGCCCGTGCGCGTAGGCGCCAAGCTCGTCGATGTCGCTGGCGGTGATGGAGATCGTCGAAGGAAGGACTGCGTGGTCGTCGAGGCGCATCGCGATCTCCCACCGTGCCCACCGGATGAGGAGCTGGTCACGCTCGATCACGGGCAGCCGTGCCCGAGCCATCTGGCTGGTCACCTTCCGGTAGGCATCGACGGAAATGAGCACCGCCACATTCCGGAGCCCCCGGCCTCGTCCCAGGTCTACCTTGAAGCGCAGGCGGTGAAACCCCGAGCTCGCCTCGGTGAATTCGGCCGACATCAATACGGCGCGCAGCGCTGTGGGACTAGCCATGGATATCCTCATCGAACGGCACCACCACGCCATCTCCGTTCACCAGGCCGGTGATCTGCGCGGCAATGTGCTTGCCGCGCGTGCCCGCGGAAGCTGCAAATCGCTCGATATTGCCAACGTACACCCTGAGTGGATCTTCGACACGCGTATCCAAAACCAACACGTCTCCCGGCTGCAGCGAGGAAAGTTCCGCCGCCGGGATGCGGGCATCGCCGAGCACAGCACGGATGCCTACACGGGCCGGCTGCACCTGGTCTTCGCGAATCTGCTGGCCTTCCCGGTCGCCCGGCCTCGGCCGATTGTCGAAGAGCGTCTGCCCGGAGAGCTTCGGCAGAATCTGCTCGAGGATCGTGAGAGGGATGCAGATGGAGATGTCGCCGGTCTGTTCGGCGAAGCGGAACTCGTACCAGGCCGTGATGACAAATTCCGAAGGCGGCACCACGTGGACCACCTGCGGACCCACGGCGAGCTCGGTCACTTCGGGAGTGAGATCTGCTATCCGCGTCCAGGGTTCCACCATGGAGCTGGCAATATCACCGCCGATGTGGCGAACCAGGGCAACTTCGATGTCGGTGAGGTCGCGCTGCGTGGCGCTCTTGCTCACCTTGCCTCGCCCCCCGAGCAGGCGGTCGATAATTGAGAAGGCAACGTCTATGCCGAAGGAGGCGACGCAATAGCCCTGCAGAGGCGCCATATCGATGATGACGATGACTGCGTCCTGGCCCACCTGGCCCGTGTATTCATCGTAGATCGACCGTTCCAGCGCTGAGAGCTTGGCCTCGACCTGTGCCCGCAGGCGGGCGCTGAGCGCCTGGGCCATTGCGCCGGCAACGCCATGCTGGATGATCTGCAGGCCCCGGATCTGCTCTTTCGAAAGCTTCTCCGGGTGCCGAAAGTCATAGGGCTTGATGCGGCGCCCGGTGTCGGGCTTGGCCTGTTGGGTGATCGCAGCCAGGTCTTCCTCCTCAACCTCGCTCAGGTCGGCGTTGAGGAGCGCGTCGATTTCGCGCTGGCTGAGGACTGCGTTTTCTGCGGCCATGATCTCCCGCGCGGGTATGTCTCCCGCTGGACTATGGTTACGTCTTTATATTCGGCAGCGAATCGGCCGCAACCCTAGGGTGTCGCGCGAATTCTCCCTACACGAGTGGAGATAAGGCAGACGACAGCTTCCGGTAAGGGCAATGCCCTATGCCGCGTCCCCACAGCGTGGCCGTAGCTTCGGGTGTGCTCGGACGAGCAACTCATCCCGGCACCAGACAGGAGATACCTATGAGCATCAGGTCGGCCGAACCTGCGACAGACGTCACGACAGCCAACGCTGGCGAAGAGCACGTCGTCATTTTCCGCCTGGCGAACGAGAACTACGCGATCGACATCCAGTCGGTCCAGGAGATCGTGCGCATGCAGGCCATCACGGCGATTCCAGGAGCAGCAGACTACATCGAAGGCATCACGAATCTCCGGGGGCGCGTGGTCCCGGTCATCGACCTTCGCAAGCGCTGCGGCATCGCCG
>SLAK01000394.1 GCA_007126855.1 Dehalococcoidia bacterium
GGGCATGTCAGCGGCGCGGTCGAATTCACGGTAGTAGCAGGAGTCGTTGCCTGTGTGGCAGGTGGGGCCAACGGGGCGGGCCTTCACCAGGAAGGAGTTCGCTTCGCAGTTTTTGTGGATGCTGACCAGGTTGAGCCAGTTCCCGCTGGTGGCGCCTTTTTCCCAGAGTTCGTTGCGGCTGCGGCTCCAGAAGGTGACGTGGCCGGTTTTGTAGGTGTGTTCGATAGATTCGCGGTTCATCCAGGCAAGGACGAGGACTTCGTTCGTATCGGCGTCCTGGACGACTGCGGGGATGAGCCCTTTGTCGTCAAAGCGGATGACTGATTCTTCGCTCATGGATGGTCTCCTTCGTATGCGGTGGGTGAGGGTCAAGGCTACGCAATGGGCGGCTCTGGGTCGCGGTCCTGGGGGCGCCGGGTCACACGGGATGCCGTGGCCCGGCTACGCGTGGTGGGATTCGGGAACAGGCCGGATGGGCAAGCCGGCGGCGGCAAGTTCTTCCTTCACCTGGCGGATGCTGTAGGTGCCGAAGTGGAAGATGCTGGCGGCGAGGACCGCGTCGGCGCGGCCTGCGGTGAGCGCTTCGGCCATGTGCGCCGGTCCACCGGCACCGCCGGAGGCAATGACCGGGACAGGGACGGCATCGCTGATGGCGCGGAGCATCGGGATGTCGTAGCCGGTCTGATGCCCGTCGGTATCCATGCTGGTGACGAGCAGCTCGCCGGCGCCGCGTTCAACGGCTTCGACGGCCCAGGCGACGGCGTCCTTGCCGGTGGGGGTGCGGCCGCCGTGGGTATAGACCTCCCAGGAGGCGGTTTGCGATCCGGGTGCGGTGAGCCCACGGGCGTCGATGGCAACAACGATGCACTGGCTGCCAAAGCGGTAGGCGCCTTCGTTGATGAGCTGCGGGTTGTTGATGGCGGCGGTGTTGATGCTGACTTTGTCGGCGCCAAGCTCAAGCATGCGCTTCATGTCGTCGGTGGTGCGGATGCCACCACCAACGGTGAAGGGGATGAAGACCTGGTCGGCGGTGGCGGAGACCATGTCGTAGACCGTCTGGCGGTCGTCGGCGGAGGCGGTGATATCGAGGAAGACGAGCTCATCGGCGCCTTCGCGGTCGTAGAGTCTGGCGAGTTCGACGGGGTCTCCCGCGTCGCGTAATTCGACGAAGGAGACGCCTTTGACGACGCGGCCCTTGTCGACATCGAAGCAGGGGATGATCCGCCGGGTGAGCACGGAAGTATTGTCGAGGGTGAACCCGCGAGTGTCGATCAGACGGCCGCTACGCAAGGAAAGGCACAGGAGAGTCGCGCAGGCAGGGTGTGCGGCATGCAGCCCATCGGGCTGTGGAAGCAACGGACCTGGATCGCCGGTCAGGGAAGTCCAGCCTGCAAAGGGGGGCGCCGGGGTTAGCAGAGCGTAAAGGAGGTGCTAATGGACGAGAAACAAGCAACCCCCGGAAAGGTGGCCATCGGTGTAGTCGCCTGGATCGGAGTGGCCGTTCTTGCGGTCATCGCGCCTGCGAACTGGGAGGGCTTCTGGGGATTCCTGCCAGTCGCCATCGCGGTGGTAGTTGCCTGGGCCGTCGGTGAGTGGGTGATGAAAGACACCATGGAAGAGGGGCAGCGATGACTTTGCGCACGCTGACTCGGAATGTGGAATTTCCAGACCCACCCTTCATCCGCACGCTGTTCTCCAGCACGCTGGCTGCGCCGCTGTGGCTGGTGATCCGTTTCTATGTGGGCTGGCAGTGGTTAACGTCCGGATGGGGAAAGGTTGACGGTGACGGGTGGCTGAACCAGGACGGCGCGGCGCTCCAGGGGTTCTGGGAGCGGATTGTTCAGGAACCGGAGGTAGGACGGCCGCCAATTGCCTTTGGTTGGTACCGGGATTTCATCCAGTTCATGCTCGACAACGAATGGTACACGTGGTTCGCGTGGATCATCGTGTGGGGCGAAGTGCTGGTCGGCATCGCGCTGATCGTCGGCGCGCTGACGGGTGTTGCGGCGCTGTTCGGCGCGGTGATGAACTTCAACTTCATGCTTGCGGGTACGGCAAGCACGAACCCGGTGTTGTTCCTGTTCGCCGTGTTGCTGCTGCTGGCCTGGAAGGTCAGCGGGTACATCGGCATTGACCGCTGGTTGCTGCCGGCGCTCGGCACTCCATGGTCGCCAGGAGCCGTCATCCGGCGGCGGCGTGGGAAGGACCAGGAAGCGGAAGCGGTCGAGTAAGGCCGATCCGCGCGAGGTGTACACCAGGAGTCCCCTCCCGTGGGCGGGAGGGGACTCTTGATCGATTGGGATCAGGTGAGGTTGCGGAGAGCGGCGAGGTCACGGATGAGGATTTCCCGCCGGCGGATTTCCACCACGCCGTCTTCTTCCATGACCTTGAGTGCGCGTGAGACGACTTCGCGGACCGAGCCGACAAGGGAGGCGAGATCCTGCTGGGTAACTTCACGCGGGACGATGATGCCGCCCGGAGCTTCGACCCCTTCTTCGCGCGCAAGGGAATAGAGATAGCGCGCGATGCGGGCGGGCACCGTCTGCAGGCTAATCTGCTCGACGAGCTCGGTGAAGGAGCGGAGGCGTTTTGCGAAATGGATGAGGAGCGGCAGGGCAACTTCGGGGTGATGTTCGACGAGTTCGACAACGGCGCTTGATGGGAAGAACAGGACTTCGCTGGCTTCGAGCGCTTCGACAGTGGCAGGGTTCGGGCCGCGATCGAACACTGGGACTTCACCGAAGGTGTCGCCGGGGCTGACGAGGCGGAAGGACTGTTCGCGGCCATCGGGGCCGGTGCGGAAGATGCGAGCCTTGCCGCTGCGCAGATAGAAGAAGCCATGGGAGGGGTCGCCTTCGACGATGATGAAGTCGCGGGCGGCGACGCGGCGGAGGACAACGTGTTCGGCGAAGTGGGTGATGTCTTCGTCGGAGAGCCGGGCGAAGTAGGGAATGGCGCGAATGTCGTCGGTGGCCGGCGCGTTATCCATCCTAGCGCCAGTATGACACGCCTCTTTGAGCTTACAGTCACGGCTGACGAGGAGTTTTTTTCATGGTGGCGGGGACACGGTGACGTGCGATGATTGCGAGCGAGGATGCGGCTGCCCCGGCATGGCAGGTTCGGCATTGTGAGGGTTCGCGTGGAGCGTCGCGTGCTGGCGGAAAGCAGGAGCCACTTCGGGAAGGCGTTGCTCGTGGGGCTGATCCTGGCGGGGTTGTCTCTCGCCGCCTGCGGGGGCGACGGGGAAGCCGGGCGCGAGGCGGGCCCTGGCGACCCGGTCACCGAGATCGTCATCGAGATGGGGGACAATTACTTTGCTCCGGACACCTTCACTGTCCAGGCAGGGACGACCGTGACGATAACGGCCCGTAACACCGGTAACGCGGTGCACAACCTGATCATCGATAGCCAGGCCGGCGAGGGCCGGAACTTCTCATCGGAACTGATGGTGACGCCGGGTGAAGCGGACGTATTCGAAGCCACGTTCACGCAGGCCGGGACGTACCGTTTCCAGTGCAGTTTTCATTTGCCGGACCAGGTGGGGACGGTGCACGTGGTGGAGTGAACGCAGGTGTCTGCAGCGACCCGGCTTGCCCCAGGTCTTGCTGCAATAGTGACTCAAGTTACATGCAAGGCACCCGGCCGCCACCAATTATGGGTGGCGTGAACAGCGCGGGGAGGCACGCGACGTTGGGCCAGGCTCCAGCGTGTTGTTCATGAACTGCGCCAGGCGCACGCTGGTGCGCGGCGCAAACGGTCCGGGCGAAGTCCACTGCACTGCGGAGGTACGCTGTGCAGCGGGGCACAACCAGCAGGGGGAGTGCCCGGGCTTCGGGACAGTTTGAGCTTCCGGTCTTTGGGGCCGGTTGTAGTCGCTGGCGAGGGGCTTCCCCCCTTCGGCCCCTCGCCACGAAAATCTCCCTATGCGCATCCTCGCGATTGATATCGGCACCGGCACGCAGGACATTCTCTATTTCGACGCGAGCCGTCCGATCGAGAACTGCATCAAGCTGATTATGCCATCTCCGACGATGATTGCGGCACGGCGTATCGAGCGCGCCGCGCGTGCGGGGCGAGCGGTCGTGCTGACGGGGTCGAATTCGGGCGGTGGGCCGTGTGCCTGGGCAGTCGACGAGTGTCTGAAGTCGGGTGGGACGGTGTTCGCCACCCCTTCGGCGGCGGAAACCTTCAACGACGACCTGAGCGCGGTGGAGGAATGGGGGGTGCGGCTGGTAAGCGAGGACGAAATCCGCGGCATCAACGGAGAGCGCATCACGCTGCGGGACCTCGACGTGGATGCGATCGCGACGGCTTTGCGGGCGTTTGAGGAGCCATTCGAGCCGGACGGATGGGCGGTGGCGTGCCTGGACCACGGAGCGGCACCCCCGGACGTTTCCGACCGGCTGTTCCGGTTTGACCACTTGCGGCGGACGCTGGAGGGCGATGATGACCTGCGCGCCTTCGCGATGCGGCCGGAGGAGCTCCCGGAGTACATGACGCGGGCACGGGCGCTGACGGCGCATGCGGAAGGGCTTGGCCGGGTGGCGTTCATGGATACCGGGCCGGCGGCGGCGCTCGGCGCGATCGAGGACCCGGCAATGCGGGACAAGGACGAACGGGTGGTGGTGAACCTGGGGAACATGCACCTGCTGGGCTTCCACCTGCGGGGGACGCGCGTGGCAAGCCTGATGGAGCACCACACCGGCGAGGTGGATGCCGAGACGATCGCGCAAATGGTGCGGCGATTGGCCGACGGCAGCCTGACTCACGACGAAGTGTTTAACACCAAGGGGCATGGGGCACACCATCATGACCGGGGCATCGTGAGGCCGGGGCTGCCCGGGGATGTGGCGGTCACCGGGCCACAGCGCGGCAAGATCCGCGAGACCGGCCTGCCGCACTACGCAGCAGCTCCACACGGGGACATGATGCTTAGTGGTTGTTTCGGGCTGCTGCGCGGTTTTGGGCGCTGCTATCCGGACGCCGCGGAGGCGATACAGCACCGGCTGGGGACACTGTAGAAAGACGGAAGCGGCGGAACGGCCCTCGAGTAGCAGCCGATGGTCCCTGTTCGCCACGAGCGGCAGCGACCACTATCGAGCGCATTGATCGGGCGCATACCGGTGTTGTGGCCTCGATAGAGAAGATACGGCAGGCCAAACAGGACATGGCTGTCGTGATGGTTGTCACATCCGGCGGATCCATGGCCGGGCACGGTATGCAATGAGGACAAGAGCATGACGAACAGCGACGGCGCTCGGCAAGCAGGAGGCCCTCCCATCATCTGCGTGCGCGGGCCTTCAGGTTCGGGCAAGACGGCGCTTTGCGAACGCCTGATCGGGGCGCTGGGCAGGATGGGCGAACGTGTCGGCTATGTGAAACGAACGCACCATCCGCTGGACCTGCCGCACAAGGCATCGAGCCGCATCTGGCGGAGTGGCGCCGCGGCGATGGTGCTCCGCTCAACAGACCGGGTGCAGGTGACGCTGCCCGACGGGGAGACATCCGTCGAAGACCTGGTCGCGTTGCTGCCGGCGGGGATCACGCTGGTGTTGCTGGAGACGCACGAACCGGAGCCGTACCCGTCGATCCTGTCGATGCGTCTATCGCCGGCGGAGGGGGAAGAGGTGATTGCACGGTGGGAGCTGGAATGCCTGGACGATGATGTCTGCGGGGTGCTGGCAGCGGTACTTGGCGAGATCCGGCGCGAGGCAAGCTCGGCGCGGAAGTGACACCCGAGTTGGTGCTTCTCGAGGGCGCGCGAGCCGCGTAATGACGCCGGCGCGGCTCAGCCGGCGTGTCGAGAGCCTGGCCAGAAGCACTTCTTGCTGGAATACACAGAAACAAGGGGGTGGCTTTCCATGTGAAAGCCACCCCCTTCGGCCAGGCAAGCCGGCCGCGGGAGGAGCCGCGCGCGGCTCCGAAGGTTGCGGCCATCGTGGTTGGCGGCCCGGACGGCGAGGCCACAGGAACAACCCCGAGTCTGTCCGGTAGAGCGCCGCAAAGGTGGCCGCCTGCGAACCGGTGGACGCCGCGCGTCGGCCTGATCATTACAGCCCGGGCACGGCGTGCGTATGACGCAGGTCACAGCGGGTACAAGGCGGGTGTAGTCGCGGTTTTGATTAACGTGACGTGATTTTTGTCGCATCCGGCGCGGGAGTGCCGGGCGAGGATGGGAACACGTTTTGAACTATTTGCACGGGCCCGGTGGTGGGAACGCCGTGCCGGCCCGGCACGCTGGGAGCAAGGCCGTGGCATACATCGAGATTGACCACCGGGGGCTGGAGCCGCAGGAGCCGGTTGTACGGACGCTGGATGCGCTGGCCCGGCTGGAGGGCGGCGACGAACTGACTGTGTTGCTGGACGACGAGCCGCTGTTGCTCTACCCGGAGCTGGAGCGGCGAGGATACGACTGGAAAGTTGAGCATCGCGACGGGTTTCTCGCGCTGCGCATTCGGGAAGAAGGGGCCGACGAATGATGCGCCCGGGGAGTCCACCGAGAGCCACAACCCGATGGGTAGCAGATGAGTCGGTGCCGCTGGTCGCGCCAGGGCGGCCGCAGGGAAAGACAGGGGCGCAGGTACGAGTGCCCTGGCTCTTTGCTGCGGCGATGGGGGCCGCCCTGGCAGTGGCCGCCATTGCGGGGACCGGGCTTGGGATGCTGGCGGCATTGGAGACCTGGATCGGACAGACGCAGTGGACGGCGAGCGTGCAGGGGCACGGGCGGGTGCAGCTCTTCAGCTTTGCCGCGGTGTTCGTGGCGGCGCTGGCGTTCGAATTCGTGGTGCGGCTTAACGGCAGGCAGCCGCTGCCAGCCTGGCCGAGAGTGGTGGTGCTTGCGCTGATCGGTGCGGGCGCAGTGGCCATGGCAGCAGCGCAACTGCTTGAGGGGCGTGTGCCGGGGCTACTGGTGGGCGGCGCGCTGGCCGGTCTGGCAGGCGCTGGCGGCTTCTTCGCGCTGATCGCGCGGGTGAGGCCGGCGCGGCCTTTGCGCATCGATGTGCAGCCGTTGTTCTTCCCGGCGGCGGGCGCCTGGCTGGTGGTCGCTGCGGTCATCTCGGTGGTTGCGGCGGCGAACGCGACGGGCGGGATCCTCGGGCTGGCTGATTCGCGGGCGGTGAGCGAGCTGGTGTTGCGCGGCTTCGTGCTGAACGTGGTCGCCGGAGTGGCATTGCGCGCGCTGCCGGGGCACCTTGGCGTGAGGCCATTGCGGCAGGGACAAATGGTGCTGGTGTTCGCGGGACTGAACACCGCAGTTGTGCTGTGGCTGGCCGGCAGCGGGGCGCCCGGGATGGCAGCGGCAGGAACCATGATGCGAGTGGGCGATGTGCTTCTCGCGCTGGCGGTGGTGGCATTCACATGGTGGAGCGGGGTGTTGCGCGCGTTCCGGATGCCGGGAACGGGTGTCGAGCGATACCAGTCGCTCGTGCCGCTAGCCTGGCTGGGGCTTGTAGCCTACGCGGTGGCGCTTGCGGGATTCGCGCTCGCCGGCGGGCTACACGAGCGGACGCTGTACCAGGAGGGGGCGGTGCGGCACATCTTGATGCTCGGCTTCATGGCGCCCCTCATGCTGGCGTTCGCGCACATCGTGCTGGCACGATTTGGGACAGGCCGCATTGCGCATGAAAACGCGCTGACAGCAGCCTTTCTGCTGCTCATGGTGGCGTGGCCGCTACGGGTGATACCGGCACTGTTCACCGATATGCCCTCGGATATGGGTCGCATGGTCATCGCCGGGTCGGGCGTGATGGTGGCGGTGGCCTTCGCGATGGCAGCGTTTGTGTGCGTGGCGACCGCGCGGCGGATTGCCGCGGCGCATCGCGGCCACGGGCGCGGTATTGCTGTGCACTAATAGCCCCGGGGCATGGCGCCTGGCGCGGCATGGAGTAGAGTCCACTAAAGGCGGGATTGGCCCGCCTGATCTGCCAGGTGTGCCGGGGGAGCGATGAGCGGCATGAACTGGCGCCGGCGAGTCCGGCGCCTGGACTGGGAAGCGGTTGCAGGCATCGTCGCGGCGGTGACCGCGCTGGTGCTGCACCTCCTGCACGTCGTGGACATCAACGTGCTGCTGGTGATCACGATGGTGCTGCTGGCGTTGCTGCTGGTCCGCGACCTGCACCGCGAGGACCGGGAAGAGCAGCTCGCCAAACTGGCGGAGGAAACGAGCGCCACCGTCGAACGGCTGGATGCGGCTTTCACGCCGCCGGACGCGGTCCTGGTGGGTCCGCGGCGGCTCCGGGACACGAGCGATCGGTTCGCGCGCAACGCACGAGGCGAGATGGTGTGGTTCAACGTGTGCCTCTTAATGTTCAGACCACAGCCATTGTTCGATTCCCTGTTGCGGCCGGCGATCGAGAACCCGAATGTGACGCGGATCCGGTTCATCCTCGATCCCGGAGAGCGGGAGCACTGGGAAGAGTTCGTGCTCCCAAAGGCGGCGGAATGCGATGGCAAGGAAAAGCTGCTAGAGCCGCACTGGGTACCGCTCGACGAAAGCGTTTCGTTCATCCTGGCGGATACGGGCGAAGAGGGACGCACCGAGGCGCAGCTCAGCTTCTGGGGTGAGCCATTCATGGCACGATCGCCAGGGCGGGATGTGCCAAGGTACACGTTTCATGTGCAGGCGCATTCGGACTTGATTCCACGCCTGATTGAGCTGGAGCGCAGCTACCGGATGCAACGCTGAGGCATTCGGCTGCCAGGACCAGGAAAGGCAGAGCTATGGACGGACAGGTAATAGCGGTGAGTTGCGGCCCGACGCATTCGATGCGAAAGCCAAACCAGGGAGAGATCGTGCTGCTAGAAGGACTGGGGGTGGCCGGTGATGCTCACTCTGGCACGACGGTGAAGCACCGCTCGCGGGTTGCAAAAGACCCATCGCAGCCAAATCTCCGGCAGGTGCACCTGATCCACGCGGAGCTGATCGAGGATCTGCGGGCCGCGAATTTCGAAGTGTACCCGGGGGTCATGGGCGAGAACATCACAACCCGCGGCATTGAACTGCTCCGGCTTCCAGCGGGGACGCGCCTGCTCATTGGGAAGCGTGCCGTGGTCGAGCTTACGGGCCTCCGCAATCCCTGTGCACAGCTCGATGGCATCCAGGAGGGCTTGCTGGCCGCGACACTCGACCGGGACGAGGAGGGGAACCTGGTACGAAAGGCGGGCGTCATGGGCGTGGTGGTCAGCGGCGGGGCCGTAACGCCGGATGACCCGATCTGCGTGGAAGCGCCACCGGGGCCGCACC
>SLAK01000145.1 GCA_007126855.1 Dehalococcoidia bacterium
GACCCCACTGAACACGGTGTCCGGTAAGGCCGATGCTCCTGTAGGATGGAGCGTTACGTAGAGAAGAACACATGACCGGGGGCACTAATGGACATCAACCGCATCATCCGCGTGGATATGTCCACGGGCAGCGTGAGCGAAGAAGAGGCGCCGGAGCGTTACCGGCTGCTGGGCGGACGGGCGCTCACGGCGCAGATGCTGCTGGACGAAACAGATGCGCGGGTCCACCCGCTGGCGCCGGACGCGCGCCTGTTCATCGCCCCCGGGCTGCTGGGCGGGACCTCGGTGACGACGAGCGGGCGGACAAGCTTCGGCTTCAAGAGCCCGCTGACCGGCGGGACAAAGGAAGCCAACGTCGGCGGGCAGCTTGGCCACCGGCTGGCGCGGCTGGGCGTGAAGGCGATCGTCGTCTCGGGCGCCTCGCAGGACGGATGGCAACGGCTCGATATCGACAAAGATGGCGCCCGGCTGTCGAGCGCGGATGACCTGGGAGGCAAGTCGAACTATGAGCTGCATCGCGAGCTCGTCGGCGAAGCGGTGAATTCGCGCGCGGCGGCGACCATCGGCCCGGCCGGGGAGCACCGGATGGCGTCGGCGAGCGTAGCGGTGACCGACCCGGAGGGGCGGCCGACGCGGCACGCGGCGCGCGGTGGCCCGGGCGCCGTGATGGGCGCCAAGGGGCTGAAAGCGATCGTGGTGAGCGATGAAGGGGCGCCGCGGGTGGTGCCGGGAGAGCGGAAGGACGCCTTCAGGCAGGAAGGGGTGAAGTTCAGCAAAGTGGTGCTGGACGACCCGCGCACGCACAACCTGAGCAAGACCGGCACGGCCGGTGTGGTGAAATTCGTAAACCGCGAGAACGTGCAGTCGATGCCGACGCGGAACCATCGCAAGGGTTCGTGGGAGCTCGCGGACGGGATCAGTGGGCAGGAGATCGACCGGCTGGGCCAGGAGCGCGGCGGGAAGATGCTGCCGTGCATGGCGGGCTGCATCATCAAGTGCGCCATCCTCTACAATGACGCGGCCGGGCAGCATGTGACTACGGCGCTGGAATTCGAAACCATCGCGCTGCTCGGTTCGAACTGCGAGATTGGCCCGGCCGACGCGGTAGCAGAGCTGGACCGCATGTGCGACGACATCGGGCTCGACACCATCGAGGTAGGCAACGCCATCGGTGTCGCGATGGAGGCCGGTGTCCTGTCCTGGGGCGATTTCGAAGGCGCGAAGGGGCTGCTGGAGGAAATCCGCGAGGGTACGCCGCTGGGGCGCATCGTCGGGAACGGCACGGCGCACGTGGCGAAGACCTACGGCATCGATCGCGTCCCGGTGGTGAAGGGGCAGGGGCTGCCCGCATGGGAGCCACGCACGCTGAAGGGCATGGGTATTACCTACAGCACGAGCCCGCAGGGCGCGGACCATACAGCCGGCATGGTGACGGCGCGCGGCGCCACGCCGGAGACCTTGATGAAGCAGAGCCGGCACGAGCAGCTCGTGATGATGGCCATCGACTCGGTGGGCGTCTGCCAGTTTTCGAACGCGCTTCCCGGGGACATGGCGACCTTCATTAGCAACCGATTCGACCTGGACTATGAAGACGAGCAGGTGCTGAAGATGGCGCGGGCTGGAATCGAGGCGGAGCGCGAGTTCAACCGGCGGGCGGGTTTCGACAGCAGCGATGATCGCCTGCCTGGGTGGCTGCATGAAGAAGCGCTGGAGCTGCCGGACGGTCCGAGCATCTTTGATATCGACTACGAGCTGGTGGACAAAGTCTGGGCCGAGTGAGGCGGCTCGAGACGCTACTCGCCGCCGCCGGCGATGGGGACGGCCTCGGACGCGGGCGCGCGGGCGGCCTCGGGCACGGGTCTGGCGAATACCACGACCAGGGCCGCGGCATAGGTCATGACCGCGGTGATGGTGAAGGGGATCGTGTAGCCGCCGGTCTGGTCTTCGAGGAAGCCGACAAAGAAGGGCCCGCCGCCGCTGCCAATCTGCCCCGCAAGGCTGATCAGCCCGAAAACCGTGCCGAAGGATACGAGGCCAAAGATCTCGCCCACGAGCAGCGACTGCATCATGTACACGTTGCCGATGGTGAAGCCGAAGATGAGCGTCAGCACCCAGGTGGCCGCGATGTTCTCGATATGCAGCACAAGCAAGACTGCGGTGCCCTGCATGATGAAGAGGATGAAGGTGAGTAGGCGCTTGTCGACGGCGTCGGCGAAGAAGCCAACCACGAGGCGGGCAACGATGCTGCCGAAGGCGGTGCAGCTCAAGGCGAAGGCCGCCTCGCTGCGGGAGCCCATGCGCTCTTCGAGGAACGAGATCTGATGGATCACGAATCCGGTCTGGGCCATGAGCACAGTTAGGAAGGCGATGAGGATGGCCCAGAAGGAAAAGGTCTTAAGCACCTCTGAGCGCTTCCACTGGCGGAGCTGGACTTCGTCTGAAAGCTGGCCGGCCGTCGCAGAGGGGGCGGGTGGCGGCACGTTGCCATCGGGCGGGAGGCCCATCTGGCGCGGGTCCCAGACCAGGACGAGCAGGATGGTGGGCACAGCGACAGCGACGACAAGCACGCCCATGAGCGGCGCAGCGAGCTCCGTGCCGCCGACGTCGACCAGCCGCGCGATGAGCGGCGAGAGGATGACACCGCCCGCGGATACCCCCGTGGCGGAGATGCTCATGGCGCGGGCGCGGCGGCGGACGTACCAGCGGGTCATGATGGCATTTACGGCGACGGCGGCTGACATGCCAAAGGCGACGGCCAGCACGCTATAGACCAGGTAGAGCTGCCAGAGGTTATCGATGAGGCCGATCGACGCCGCGGACACGCCTTTGATCAGCACGCCGATGAGCATGATCTTGATCGGCCCGGAGCGGTCGATGTAGGGGCCGATGAGGGCGCCGACGATACCGGCGATGCTGAAGTAGAGGCCGGTGGCGCCGCTTACCGCGGTGTTGGAGAAACCGTGTTCTTCCTGCAGCGGGCTGAGCAGGACAGCAAGCCCGTAGTAGCCAACGCCGACGCCGACGAACATGAGGACGGCGCAGGCCACGGTGACATACCAGCCGTAATAGACCGACTTCGGAAGGAAGTGGTAGGCGGGCGGGTATCGAGTCTCGCCTGGCAGCGTCATTCGGGTCAGTCTAATCGATCTGGGTCTTGGTGACGCGCGAGGCGGCTCGATTGCCGCCTCGCTTTCGTGAACTTCCGGTTAGCGGCCAACGAAGGTGGGTTCGCGCTTCTCGACAAAGGCCGCTGCGGCGTTCTTGTGGTCCTCCGTGGCGCCGCTGGCGACCATGTTCTCGGCTTCCTTGCCGAGGGACTCGCCGAGCGTGTGGGCGGCGCCGAAGTTGAAGTTCTCTTTCATGCGGCCAAAGGCCAGCGTGGGGCCCGAGGCGAGCTGGCGTGCCAGGGCCATGGCTTCGTCTATGAAGGATTCGTGCGGGACGACGCGGTTAACGATGCCGAGGTCGAGGGCGTCTTGCGCGCTGAGCATGGGCGAAAGGAAGTAGAGTTCGCGCGCTTTCGCCGGGCCCACCAGCCGCTGCAGGAACCAAGTGCCGCCGAAGTCGCCACTGAAGCCAACGCGGGCGAAGGCCGTGGTGAAGCGCGCCTGGTCGCTGGCAATGCGGATATCTGCGGCCAGGGCAACGCTGAGGCCGGCGCCTGCAGCGACGCCATTGACGGCGGCCAGCGTGGGCTTGGGCATTTCGTGCAGCAGGCGGGAGATCTCCTCCTGCTGGCGGAGGACGTCGACACGGCCCACCAGGTTGCTCTGACGCTCTCCGGACTCGTTGCCAGCGGCCATGCCCTTCACGTCGCCGCCGGCGCAGAAGGCGCGGCCGTTGCCGGTGATGACGACGCAGCGCACCTCCGGGTCGTTAGCAGCCTCGTGTCCGAGCTCCGCCACGGCATTGAGAAGGTCGGCGTCCATCGCATTCATGGATTCGGGCCGGTTGAGGGTGATGGTTGCGACTGCTCCGTCGCAGTTGTAGAGCACTTTGTCGGTCATGGCGTACCTCGCTTCAAAAACTGGTAGGGAGATTCTAAGCGTTTTGGGGCCAGCGTTCAGGGGCGGGCCGGGTCGCCGACCAGTGCGCGGTATTCCAGCACCTGAGCGATGTGCTCCTCGCCGTGGCGGGCGCCGCGGCGGACGAGTTCAGCCAGGGTAATGGAGCCATCCTTTTCATGGATGCCGGCGCGCTCCCATGTCGCGGCGTCGCACTGTTCGAGCATTTCGGCCAGGGCGAAGCGAAGGTGCTGGAAAAGGGACAGAGCGAGTTCGGGGTCGCGCCAGAGATAGTGCAGCCGGCGCTTATAGAGGTCCTCGTCAAAGGAGGGGATGGGCGGCTCATCGGTGGCGATGACGGCGAAGATGCGGGTCGCGCGCACGATCTCGGAGTCAGCCAGGTGGATGACGATGTCGCGGATGGACCAATCAGAGCCCGGAGGGCGGCGGTTCAGGGCGCCAGGATCGAGGTCGGCCATGGCCTCGCGCAGGCGGGCTGGTGCGGTAACGTAGGAAGCGAAGTCCTCTTGCAGTGCTTCGGGAATGCGGGGCACGAGGACGATTCTACCCCGAGGTGCGATGATGGCCACTGAGCATTTAGCACTCTCTTTGTTACACTGCTAACGGTATGCCAAGCGCACAACGTGACCTGTATGAAGTGCTGGGCGTTCCGCGGGGCGCGAGCGCCGAGGAGATCAAGAAGGCCTATCGCCGGAAGGCGATGGAATACCATCCCGACCGCAACCACGCCCCGGACGCCGCCGACCGATTCAAGGAAGTGAACCGCGCCTACGAGGTGCTATCGGACCCGAACATGCGGGCCCGGTATGACCGCTTCGGCCACGCGGGCGTCGATGAGAACGGCGGCTCGGGACCGCGCGGTTTCGAGGGCTTCGCGGATTTCGAAGGCTTCGGCGACATCTTCGATGCATTCTTCGGCGGGTCTCGCGGTTCCCGCAGGCGGCGCGGGCCTGTCCGTGGCGGTGACCTCCGCGTTGCACTGGACCTCAGCTTCGAAGAAGCGGTGTTCGGCTGCGAGAAGGAAGTGACCTACGCGCGGCCGGAGCGCTGCGAGGAATGCAGCGGCAACGGCGCCACGCCGGGCACGTCGCCGGACGTCTGCGACACGTGCAACGGCGCCGGGGAAGTCCGCCGTTCGCAGCAGAGCATTTTCGGCCAGTTCGTGAACGTGACGAGCTGCCCGCGCTGTGACGGCGAAGGGCGCATCATCAAGAACCCGTGCGTGTCGTGCCGCGGCACCGGGCGCACGAAGCAGGAACGCACCATTTCGGTGAAGGTGCCGGCGGGCGTGGACAACGGCCAGCAGATCCGCCTGAGCGGCGAGGGAGAGGTGGGCCCGCGCGGCGGTGAGCCCGGGAATCTCTACGTGGTGCTCCGGGTTAAGGACCATCCGGACTTCGAGCGCGTGGATGAGCACATCCTGTATGAGCTGCCGGTGAATATCGCTGCGGCAACGCTCGGGACGCGGGTGAAGGTACCGACGCTGGACGGCGATTACGACCTCGAGATCCCCGCCGGGACCCAGAGCGGCGAGGACTTCGTGCTGCGCGGCAAGGGGGTTCCGCACCTGCGCGGCGGCGGCCGCGGAGACATGGTTGTACGGGTAACGGTGGTGACGCCGGAGAGCCTGACGGATGAGCAGCGCGAGCTGATGCAGAAGCTTGCGGAGACCATGGGCACGCCGCCATTGCCGAAGCGGGGCCGCAGCCTCTTCGAACGGCTGCGGGACGCCGTCGCCGGCTAGCGCACACCCGATGACCACGCTCTGGTACGAGATCACCGCTACGACGCCGGCTGCCCTGGCGGAAGCGGTGGCTGCGGCGATGCGCGACATCGTGCCGGGTGGGGTGACGGTGGAGGAGCCATACGAAATCCTGGGCATCGACCAGGGCGTGCGGCTGCGCGAAGGCGAACCCTACCAGATCCGGGCATACTTGCCGGCAAGCGAGCTGGGCGCGGTGTTGACCGACGACCTTCGCACCTCGCTGCAGGCCTTCGCCGGGGTGGAATTAACCGCCCGGCCGTTCTACGAACAGGACTGGTCGGAGAGCTGGCGCCAGTTCTTCGGCGTGGTCGAGACAGGCGGGCGGATTGTGGTGGTCCCGTCCTGGGTCGAGCATGAGCCGGGGCCAGACCAGCTTGCCATCCGGCTCGACCCCGGCCAGGCCTTCGGTACCGGGCATCACGAGACCACGCGGCTTTGCCTGCGCGCGCTGGAGGATGCCATACGGCCCGGGAGTTCGGTGCTGGACGTGGGGACGGGATCGGGCATCCTGGCGATCGCCGCGGCGCTGCTCGGCGCGAGCGAGGTGAGCGGCATCGATATTGACCCGGTGGCGGTGGACGTTGCGCGGCAAAACGCAGCGGAGAACGGCCTGGATGGCCGCTTGCAGCTGCGTGCAGGAACGCTCAAAGCCGATCATGCCGTCGCATACGATGTTGTGGTGGCGAACATCAACCGCGACGCCAATGTCTCGCTTGCACGGGCATTCGGCGACGTGGTGAACCCGGGTGGGATGCTGATTGTCAGCGGCTTCCTGGCAGAAGACGTGGGTGCGGTAACGGGGGCGATGAACGCCGCCGGGCTCCGGTGCGCGGAGACGCGCCACGAGCGCGATTGGTGCGCGATGGGCTTCCGGAGATTTGTATAGCCCAACGCTAACAGTGTTGGTAACCTGAGTTAATGGCACACATCCCCCGACTCCATCAGCCCGGACCTATCGCCCCTGGACCAGTGACACTGGAAGGGGACCAGGCGCGACGTATAGGCACGGTGTTGCGCCTGCGCGAAGGCGACCGTTTCCTGATGTTCGGAAGCGACGGACAGGAGTGGCAGGTCTGCGTGGAGAACGTCGGGCGGCAGCGGGTGCATGCCCGGGTCGAAGACATGATCCGGCAAGAACGGCCACCGGCGCCGTACATGGAGCTTGGCATTGGCATTGTCCGGGCCAACCGCATGGACTGGGCGATTGAGAAGTGCGTGGAAGCGGGCGTGGACAGCATCCGGCCGCTGACGACCGCGTTCACGAGCCGCGGAAGCGGCGATTCGGCGAAGCGCATGGAGCGGTGGCAACGCGTAGCGGTTGAAGCCGCGGAGCAAAGCGGGCGGCTCTTCGTACCGGAGATCCTGGAGCCTATGAGCCTGGATGCATGGATGCACCGCGAGCACGGCCGTCTGCTCTTCGGCGACCGTGAGGGCCAGCGCTGGGACAAGGCGCGCGAGATGGTCCCGTCCGGCGGGCGGGTCGCCTTCGCAATTGGGCCGGAGGGCGGCTTCTCGCAGGAAGAGCTGGCACAGCTCCGCGCCGCAGGTGGAATCGGTGTATGGCTGGCACCGAACATCCTCCGCACCGAGACTGCGGCAGTGGTGGCCACGGCACTTGTCCGTTCAATGCAGGAATAGATGTGGCGCCATCGCGGCACGGTGCGCCGCCACATAGACTGAGATCGTGCACACTGCCCGCGGAATAGCCCTCGCCTTTGGATTGTTTGCGTTGAGTTTTGCGCTGCACGTAATCGGCGGCCGGCTGGACCAGGACTGGTTGTTTACCCTGGCCGTGGCGCTGATCTACGTCTTCGCGACCGGCTTCGGGGTAGTGGCCTGGATTGGCGCCGGGGCCCGGAGCGGCGACCGGCTCACGCTGTTCCTCGGCGGACTGGCGGCGGTCGCGCTGACAGTGAGCGCGCTCTGGGCGGCGAACGATCGGAGCTTCGCCTGGTGGCAATGGCCGCTGGCGCCGGTCCTGACGCTCATCAGCAGCGTGGCGCTCTATGGAGCGTGGCGGCTGGCGCTGCGGATGCGGCCTGCGCAGGCACGGCCCGCGGGGCGTGGAGCGTAGCGCATCAGTGCCAGGTCTGGTCGTCGAACTTCTGGCCACCGGCGAAATGGACCGCGCTGCCCCAGGCGGCGAGCAGGCCGACAATCAAGAGCACGATGGCAACCGGGAGCAACAAGAGGCTGGCCCGGACGACGCCAAAGGCGAGCCGTCCCGCGAATAGCGCGATCAGGGCAAGGGCGAAGGCACGCCACAGGAAGGCGAAGGCCGGGATGCTATCCTGCCAGCGTTTCGGTTCCGCCTCTTCTTCGGCGACGGATTCGGGGGCTTCCATCAGTCACGCAGGTCCGGCGGGAGCATGTTGGGGATGCCGTCGTCGATGGGGAAGGCCGTGTTGCACTGCTTGCAATCGAAGCGGCCTTCAATGACCTGGTCATCTTCTTCCTTGAAGACCACGAGGTTGAGCTCTGCTTTGCAGAGGGGGCAGACGAGGATGTCGATCAGATCGCGCCGCACGGAGCCATAGTACCCCTCCAGCGGCTGACGGTCAGCACTTTCCGCTCATCTTGAACCTTGTGGGGGGCTGGGCGAAGGTGCAGACAAGAACGATCCGGAGCGATGCCGGGAAGATGCCGATTCACTGGCTGACCATTTTGCTGCTGGGGATCCTGGGGTTCACGACCTACCGGGCGTACCGGACCGGGTTCATCCGGGAGCTGGTCTCGCTCGCATCGGTAGTACTGGCGATCCCGGTGGCCGGGATCTTCTACAGCACGCTCTATCCGAAGGTGGACCCGCTGGTGAACAACACCATCCTGGCGGCGCTCATCTCCTTCCTCGCACTGTTGATTGGCGTGATCATCGCCGGGCAGGTGGCGGCGCACTTGCTGCGCCGGAGCGTGGCCATGCTGAACCTTGGCGGCGCCGATCAGCTTGCAGGGGGCGCCTTCGGGCTGTTGAAAGGCCTGATCATCTGCCAGGTGATCCTGATAGCGCTGGTGGTGTTCCCGCGCCCGGATATGCGGCACCACATCGACGACTCGTCGGTTGCGCGGGTGCTGGTGGACGGCGCGCCGCTGGTGCTGTCACTGCTTCCGGGGGGCTTCGCCGACGGGGTAACGCACTTCGTCGAAGGGCGCTACACCGACGATGACGGCCAGCCGCCCGGGAGTCCCACCGCGCGATTGCCGGCAGATTTGCCGGGGCCAGGTGGTGCGCACGTGCGGGTACGGATGGCGTGAGCGAA
>SLAK01000348.1 GCA_007126855.1 Dehalococcoidia bacterium
CCGGGGGTGCGGCCGGGTTCTGCGGGCCGCGGCTCCAGGTCAGTCTGGGGGATGCCTTTGGCGTATTCCTGGCGATAGACTTTGCCTTTGTGGTGTTTGCCCTGCGCCGCCAGGTCGGGCACAACTTCCAGCCACATTTCTTCGGAGAGCGCGTTCACTACGCTGGCGCCGACGCCGTGGAGGCCGCCGGAAACCTTATATCCGCCACCCCCGAACTTGCCGCCCGCGTGCAATACGGTCATGACCGTTTCAACGGCCGTCTTGCCGGTCTGCTTCTGGATATCAACGGGGATGCCGCGGCCGTTGTCCTGGACGGTGCACCAGCCGTTGGCATGGAAAATAACTTCGATGAGGTCGCAGTAGCCCGCCATGGCCTCGTCGACAGCGTTGTCCACGAGTTCTTTGGTGAGGTGGTGTAGGCCGGCCTTGTCGGTTGTACCTATGTACATGCCGGGCCGGCGGCGGACCGCTTCGAGGCCCTCCAGAACCTGGATGTGCTCTGCGGTGTAGCTGCCGGATTTTGCTTGCTGTACGGTCATAGGCTGGTGAAAGAACCCCCGCGCTCACCCCGCCACTTGCTCGGGCGAATTCGCGAGCGTATGTGTACAGTTTAGCAGGTTGGGCGCTGATCGTCAGTCGCGGAATGACATAACAAGAAGCCTCATAAGTCCTTGAAAGCAGCGTCTACCCAGTCTTCCGGAAAGCTCTGTACGGATTCGCGGAGCCGCGATTGCCAGTTCTCGGAAAGCTGCTGTAGGTCCTGCTTCACGTAGCGGTGTACGCGCAACGAGAAGGGGTTCACCCGGAACACGATCACGTCGAGCGGGTAGTCGACATTCGATGCACTGATGCGCGTCGAATCGAAGGCCAGGAAGCCGACCTTCAGGGCGAAGCGCAGCTCGTCGGAATACTGCAGCGTCCGGTCCAGGATGGGTTTGCCATAGCCGCCAACGCCGATGATCTGGTAGGGCGTGCCCTCGCCGATCTCTATCCAGTTACCCTGCGGATAGATCATGTAGAGCCGGTGGGTGGCATCGGCCGGCATTTTGCCTCCGACCAGGATGTGCATGTCGAAAGGCACGCCCGACTCTGCCAGGGCTGCACGGTCTTCCTGCGCGACAATGCGCATCTGCTCGGCGACGGCGTTCACGGCCTGGTAGAGATGCGGGAACGGCTCTTCGCGGCTGTCGTGCACCTGCTCGAAATAGGTCAGCACCTTGTCGCGGATGGAGCGCAGCCCGGAGGTCATGAGGAACATCGTGTGCTGGTCGCGGCGGTAGACCGCAATCTTCCGCGCGGTGGTCATTTCGTTGCCGCTGGTGATTCGCGTGTCGGCGAGGCCGATCAGGCCGTCCTTCACTCGCATGCCAAGGCAGAAGGTCATGGGTCACTCCCGGGCTGCTGGCCGCTGGCCCATGGTACGGCCTTGGCGCGCTGACAGGTAGCTTGCGCCCTGGATCGCTGGCGTCCACGCTGAGGAAGATGTTCTGGCGGCGCCGCAAAGCGGATTCCTTCGAACGGCCACAGCCGCCGCAATCGATCACCCTGAGCCCGGTGGCACGGGTGTGCAACGATGTGAAGCGGCCGCGGCCTCACGGCTGGGGCCGGGTGAAGAGCAGGCTCGAATTCCTGCCTGAGCATGAACCACGACTGCTGGGCCTGGACTGCTACAGCCATGCCATCGTGGTGTTCTACATGGACCTGGCGCCAGGTGCGCCGGAAAAGCCGGAGCAACTGACGCTGGAAAGCGGCCACCGCTACGGCATTTTCGCGACGCGCAGCCAGCTCCGGCCGAACCACCTGGGGGTGTCCGTTGTCTCCATCCATGCCTTGGAGGGGAACGTGGTGACGGTGAAAGGGCTCGACGCGATCGATGGGACGCCGGTGCTGGACATCAAGCCCTACCTGCCCGAATATGACGCGGCGCCCGACGCCCGCATACCCTTCGGCTGATAAACTGGAGGGGTCATGACACAGACGAACCCGCGGATCGAGTTGCCTGAGTACACGCCCGAAGAGCGCGAAGAACTGCGTCGCCATCGGCTTGAAGTGCTTAAGCGGGTTCGGGAGTTACATGAACGGATCCTCACCCGTCGCGGGGGCGTTCCCGTCGAAGTCGATGATATCCTCGACGAGATGCGCGGACGCACAGCGGGAGACGATTGAACACTGTCGTACTCGACACGTCGTTCCTGGCCCATGCGCTGGTGCCCTCTCAGCAGACCCCGGAGTCTGCGGAGGCCCTGGTCCGGTTGATCGCCAGCGACGACAACATCGTCATTCCTGCCCCTCTGATCGTGGAGTTCGGCTCCTTGGTTCGAAAGGCCGCTAATCTCGGTCGCGTGAGCGTCGTCGAGGCTCAAGAGATCTTCTCGTATGTCTTCGATCTCAAGGCAATCATGGATGTTACCCCAGGCCTCCTCTCGCGCGGCTACGAAATCGCCGAAAACTCAGCCAGTCCGACACCTTCGACTCAACTGGCTATGTGCTGGCAGAAGCGGTTGGCGGCGAATTCTGGACTGCCGACCGCCGCTTTGCCAACGCAGCCCGGGCTGCCGGCCTGTCTGCGGTGCGCTATGTCCGGTAGCTACTCCTGCACCGGGATGTCCGTGTAGGGCGGCTCGGGGAAGTACTCCATCGCCTTCTGCACGCGGCGGGCGGTCGTCGGGCTCCATTCGCGGCCGACAAGGTAGAGGGCCATATCGATTCCAGCCGAGACACCCGAGGCGGTGATTACGTGGCCTTCGTCCACATAGCGCTCGACATCGACGACCTGGACGCCCTCGTACTTGCGCAGATGGTGGATCGATGCCCAGTGGGTCGTGGCGCGCTTGCCTTCAAGCAGCCCGGCGGCGGCCAGGACGAATGAACCAGTGCAGACTGAGGTCATCACCTGCGCGTCGCGGTTGAGCCGCTTGATGAAGTCGACCATCGTGGGGTTTTCCACTTCGCGGCGGGTACCCTGGCCGCCGGGGATGACCACAATGTCAGCCTGCGGGCAGTCGTCGAAGCTGTAATCCGCGGTGACGCGCAGGCCCTTGGCGCAGCGCACTTCGCCGCCGCGCTCTGACACAGTGAAAGCGCGAACAGACTCGTCCTCGATGGCCCCGAGCATCGTAAATACTTCCCACGGACCGGCGAAATCGAGTTCTTCCGCTCCTTCGAACAGGACAATGGCAATGGACCGGGTCATGGGGCATCCCTCCTGGTAGCGTACTGGGCGGGGCCAGCGGGCAGTCTACCACCCCATCTTGCGGTGCCGCGGTGAGCCAACGTACAGGGTCCGCCTGGCGGCCCCGGGGAGCAGTGCGCCTTGTTATTATCGGGAACGATGGCGGAGAGGGGGAGATTCGAACTCCCGGTGCATCGCTGCACACCGCTTTTCGAGAGCGGCACCATAAACCACTCGGACACCTCTCCACCGCCAAGTGTAACAAAGGCGCCGCGCATGGCTCACGCCCGCCGAGCGGCCTATCGCCGCCCGGGCCCGCCGCTGTACGCTGTCGCCATGGAGCCGTTCACCATTGCGTTGTGCCAGGTCCGCGCCCGGGAAATCGATGAGGCGGAGGAAAACCTGCAGGCCATCCTCGCCGCGCTGGACCGTGCGGGGGACGCTGGAGCGCAGCTTGTGGCGCTACCGGAATGCGCCTACCCGGCTTACTACCTGCGCGGTGCGCACGCCTATGAGCGCCCGGAAGTGCGCCCCTACGACGAGGTTTGCCGGTTGCTGGGTGAGAAGGCGCATCGCTACGGCTACTGGCTGGCGGCCGGGTTGGCCGTGCCACACCCGGAAGGGCGCCTGTCCAACAGCGGGGTGGTATTTGGCCCCGACGGAGAGATACGCGGACAGTACGACAAGCAATTCCTCTGGCACTTCGATAACAACTGGTTCGAGCCGGGGCGCGAATTCCCGGTGTGGGATGCGGGCTTCTGCCGCTTTGGCATCCTGATCTGCGCAGACAGCCGCCAGCCGGAGATCGCGCGCTCGCTCTATGTGAACGGGGCCGAGCTCATCGTCGACCTGACCGCATGGGTCTCAACCGGCCGCACCGTGCAGGAGCTGACGACCACGCAATGCCAGTACCTGATGCCGGCGCGCGCCTACGAAAACGGCGTCTGGGTCGCCGCATGCGACAAGTGGGGCTCGGAAGACGGCACAATCGTCTACGCAGGACGCTCGTCGGTAATCGACCCGCTTGGACAAACGCTCGTGTGTGCGCCGTCCGACGCTGACGAAGTTGTCGTCTATACCATCGACCCACAGGATGCGGCGCCGCCGGTGCCCCGTCGGCCCGCGCTGTATTCGATGCTGACGATGCCGCAGGACGAGCTGCCGATCCTGTCGCTGATGCGGGAACCGATGGTGCCCGCCGACGAGGACCGGCGTGTCGCCGTCGTACCCGGTGATGGTGCTGCATTCGACGCCGGTACAGTGGTGGCGCGATACGAGGCGCTGCGCGCGCAGGACGTGGACTTCATGGTGTTCGCCGGGGTCACCGGGCCGGAGGGATGGCAGGTAGATTTGCCGCCCATCGAAACGGCGGTCCGCGGCGGCGGTGGTTCATTATTGCTCGGCGTGGCATCGGACGGGTGCGCGCCGTCGCAGTCAGCCGTGCTGGTCACGCCGGACCGCACGGTGGAACACCTGGCAAGCCATGGCCGCGGCATCAACACAGGGGAGACGCTTTCGCCGGTCATCGAAACGCCGGCGGGGAACGTTGGCATCCTCTGCGGTGACGAGGGACTGGTGCCCGAGGTCGCGCGCTGCCTGATGCTGCAGGGCGCCGACATCCTGGCCTGGACGCTGTTCGAGGCCGACCCCATGGCCGAGGTGCTTGCCCGGGCCCGGAGCGACGAGAACAAAGTCTATACCGCCGCGGCCTGGCCCGACGGCGGAGTGATAGCCGAGCCATCGGGCGGGCCGATGGTGCACGTCCCCGCCGGGACAGGAGTGGCGATGGCTGCGCAGGTGAACCGTGCAGTGGCGCGCTGGAAGGACCGGGCCCCGGGCACAAACATGGTGCGTGACCGCATCCCCGGGGCGTACGGCGCCCTGGTGCGCTAGCGTTCGAGTAGGACGGAACAGAGCAGGTCCGGGTCCACGTTGCCGCCGCTGATGACCACGCCGGTGCGGGCGCTCTCGTGGATACCCGCTCGGCGGGTGAGAAGCGCCGCAGGGGCGACGGCCCCGGCGGCTTCGACCACCAGCTTCATCCGCAGCACCAGGAAACGCATCGCCTCCTTCACTTCTTCGTCGCTGACCAGGACAACATCGTCGACAAGGGCCCGCACCTGCTCGAAGGGGAGCCTGCCGGGCTGGCGGGTGCGGATGCCGTCGGCGATGGTGGTGGGCGGCTCGATGATGACGCGCTCACCGCGCGCCAGGCTCAAGACCCAGTCGTCGGCGCCCTCGGGTTCGACGCCGATCACATGGCAATCCGGGTTGAGCGCCTTTGCCACGGTCGCACAGCCGGAGAGGAGGCCGCCGCCGCCCAGCGGCACGATCAGCGCGTCCAGCGGCCCGGCCTGTTCCCAGAGCTCGAGCGCGACGGTACCCTGGCCGGCCATGACGTCGACGTGGTCGAAGGGCGGGATGATGGTCAGGCCGCGTTCTTTTGCGATGCGGGTCACGATCTGGTCGGGCGATTCACGGTGCCGGTCGAATTCCACAACTTCGGCGCCATAGCCGTGGGTTGCGGCGACTTTCAGCCTGGGTGTGTCGTCCGGCATGCAGATGACAGCGGGGATGCCGAAGTGCTGTGCCGAGATGGCAACGCCCTGGGCGTGATTGCCGGAGGATGCGGCGACGACGCCTTTTGCTCGCTCATCCGGGTCCAGCCGTGCGACGGCGTTGAACGCGCCGCGCAGCTTGAAGGCGCCACCACGCTGGAAGCTTTCGCATTTGAAGAAGGCCTGTACGCCGGACTGCTCGTTGGCCTGCCGCGAGGTGTGGACCGGCGTGGTTTTGACGACGCCTTTCAGCCGTTCAGCCGCCGCGCGCACATCGTCGATGTTGATGGGGAGGCGGCTGGCGGCTGTTTCGTTCATCCCGTTCTCGGTTGCAACACCACGACGGTCAGTGCACTCGGGAGTCCCGCCTTCGTGGTCGTGAATTTGGCCTGTGGCTCAGGCTTGCTGCCGGTTTCGCTGAGGAAGCGGTCAAGCGAATCGAGTTCCATCCGCTCCTGCTCGGTCTTGTAAAGCATCGGGATGATAACGCTCGGGTCGATCCGGGTCATCAGGTCGGCAGCCTGCTCCGCCGTGAGCGTTGGGCCGTCGCCCACAGGCATGAGGAGTACGTCGACATCTTCCAGCTCCTCGGGCAAGGAGGGTTTTTCGCCGGGGGCGATGGCTCCCAGTTGGCAGATGCGTATGCCCTCGATTTCGAAGAGATACGCCATGTTGCGGCGGCCTTCGGGAAGGGGGAGAGGGATTGCGGTGACAAGCACACCGCCGACCTCGTACTCGCCGGGAGCGTCGAGCACGCGGGGATCGCCGCCGACCAGCGAGGCGTTGCCGTAGGCCGGCTCGTCCTTCTGCGAGAGCGTCACGACATCGGCTGTGACCTTGCCGAGCTTGTACCCGCTGTCGGCGGGGACGGGGTCGGTTATGACCGTCCCCTGGCGCCCGCGGAGGCGGAAGGAAGTGCGCCCGAACCAGCTAATTTCCAGTGCCATTCCTGCATTCTAGCCGCAGCGGCCCGCTACACAGAAATAACCGCTATGCGCGTTGATCAGTTTCGGGTTTCTGCAGGACAAGGCTCACGTTGGTGCCGCCCATGCCCAGACTTGTGACGAGCACACAGTCGATGTGCTCGGCGCGCAGCTCCCGGATGTAGGCCAGGTCCAGGTCTTCCTCGTGCTGTTCGAAGCCGGCGATGGGCGGGGCCTGCTGCTGCCGCATGGCTTCCAGCGCCAGCGCGACCGAAAGCGGGCCGCTGGCGCCAAGGGCGTGCCCCGCCGAGGCGGCCGCAGTGGTAACGCCGGCATAGTAGGCGTGGCGCCCGAAGGTGCGCTTGATGCCATAGCCTTCGGCGAAGTCAATGCGCTCGCGCCCATCGGCGCAGGAAACGATGAGGTCGACCTGGTTTTGCAGGAAGCTCGCATCGGCGAGCGCCGCCTGCATGGCGCGCCCGGCGTCGGGCGCGTCGGACACATCGAGCGGTTCCACGCCGGGGTCGAAGACTTCGCCGACGCCGGCGATGTTCGCGAGGATCGTCGCTCCCCGCTCGCGAGCCGTTCCCTCGTCCTCGATGACGATGTAGGCGGCGCCTTCGGCGGGCATCATGCCAGTGTGGCGCTCGTCGAAGGGGCGAGCGAGGTCCATGGTGCTCATGCCCTGGCTGCGAAGCTGCTCGAGGACGTTGCTTTGCAGCGCCTGCGCCGCTCCGGCCACGACGACATCCACCTGGTTCCGGTGGACCATGTTGACGGCGGTGGCGATGGCGGTCATACCCGCGGACTCATTGCCTCCCGTACAAGTGACCGGGCCGCGCACGCCGAGTGCCCGGGCCACGAGCTGTCCATAGGGCACAAAGAGCGTCGGCTGCCCGGGGGCGCGGTAGGCCAGGCCATCGGTGAGGCCGAAGCGGCGGGAGTCGCCGGCGCCCGTACCCAGCCCGGCTGCCGCGATTGCCTGGAGCGCGGCATCGAGTGCGAGCAAGGAGCCGCGATCGAGAAAGTGCGCCAGGTTGCGCGGGATCTCGGGGTGGGCGCGGTAGTCGTCCGGAAGCGCGGCAGCGAGGAAGCTTCGCTCGCTATCGTCCGGGGTCCACATGCGTCCCGCAGGCTCGCCCGCGGCGATGGCGCCCCAGAACGGGTCCACACCAGACCCGCGGGTACTGACCACGCCCACACCGGTGACGACCGCCTGACGGGTCCCGGCGTCTGATGTCATCGCTGGTTATTCGAGTTCTTCATCCAGGAATTCGTCATCGTCCTCTTCGCGGCGAAGGAAGGCCACGATGGCGCCGATGACTGCGAGGATGCCAACGATACCAAGGAGCTTTTTCATATCACCATCCTGTGGGGCCGCAGGGCCCGCTTTGCTAGGTTCGACCCGCGTTCGCCTAGAGTAAAGGCTCTTTCGATGCCGTGTCTGTCAAACGGTAACCTGACGGGCGACGGTCTTTCCCTCCTGTATGTCGAGGAAGAATTGTTCAAGCGCGTCCGCGAAATCGTGCGGATGGATTGATGGAACCCCGTGCCCCGTCTCACGGAAGATGACCTGCCTGGCGCGGGGGAGGGCTTCGGCCATGACGCCCATCGCGCAGTAAACCGGATCGTCTATCCCGGCAACCAGCATGACTGGAATTGGTAATTCGCCGAGGCGTTGGCTGAGGTCCGGACGCGTGCGCCGCGCGTGGGCCGCACCCAGGAACCCGTCACTGCTCATGCTCGCGTAGCGTTTGCGGACGCCCTCGGCAGCGAAAGAGTCGTGCACCTCCGCCGCGAGCTTCTTCCCCAGCATCATGGTGCCGAAGCGCTCCGCGTAGGCTTCCATCTCGGCTATCCGGGCTTCGCGTTTGCGGAAGGCGTCGTCGTAGGCCGGGTGCTCGTAGGCGGGCGAGGTGTCGCTGAGGACAAGCGCGGCCAGGCGTTCCTGATGGTCAACCGCGTAGTGCATGGCGACCATGCCGCCAAAGCTGCAGCCCACAAGCGCGCAGAGGTCGATCTGCAGCTCGTCGAGCAGGGCCTGCAGGTCCGCCGCGTATGCGTCCATGGAGTAGGTCTCGCGGTCTCCCGGGCTGCCGCTCAGGCCGTGGCCGCGCAGGTCGGGGAGGACGACGAAGTAGTGGTCTTCGAGGCGCTGCGCGACCGGGTACCACATGCGCAGGTCGGAAGTGAAGCGGTGGAGCAGGACGACCGGCGCGGTGTCGGGATCGCCGATGGTCTCGTAATTGAGGCGCACGCCGTCGCGTTCGATTTCGGGCATACCGCAGTGTAGAGTGCGCGGCGGCGGATGCGCACATGCACGC
>SLAK01000216.1 GCA_007126855.1 Dehalococcoidia bacterium
CGAAGGCGGCGTGCTGCGCGGGTTGACACACCCGAACGGCCCACCCTTCGCGCTTCCCGAATCGGAGCTCGAGGAGTTCCTGCGGCAGGACATGCAAGAGGCCGCCGCTCTCCTCGACGCCGCCGGCCACGGCGACGGCTTCGAGACCTCCGTCACCGTCTTCTCGACTGATACCACCGGCATCGACATCGTTTCTGTCATCGCCCAGGAACTCGATTCCCTTGGCATCCGGCTCAACATCGATGCGCAGGAACCCGCGTCCTACATGCGCAAGCTCATGGAGCGGACCTTCGAGCTCGTCTGGGTCGGCGACTGGACCCCCGCGCTCGACCCGGCTCAGCAATACTTCGGCTCCCTGCGCACCGACGCTGCCCAGAACTGGTGGAACGCAAGCGACGCCGAGCTCGACCAGCTCATCGACAGGCAGATCATCGAGCTCGATACCGAAGTGCGCGCCTCCATGATCCAGGACCTAGAGCGGATGAACTTCGAAAAGGTCATCGCTCTCCCGTTGTTCGCCATGAATGGGTGGACCGCCTGGAAAGACCACGTGCAGGGCTACGACTACCTCCGCGCCCTCCAAAACGCCCGCGCCTGGCAAGACTGCGAGATCTGGCTCGATCACTGACCGGGTTAGCCGGGCCTGGTGATCGGCCCCGTACGGCCCGGCGAGACCGGGCCGTGCGTGTCCTTGGAATCATGACGATCACTGTGATCCTGATCATATAGGCGAAAGACATCCCGGCCATAGATTTCACGACGGATTTGGCCGGCGAGCGGCCGCCAAAGGGAGCACCCGAACATGAAACCTTCACGTCCACGAGCGCGAGCCACTCACGCTCCGGCAGCTCGGTCAGGAAGATTCTTGAGACCGTTTGGGCGTCGGCGCCTGCTGGGAGGCGCTGCCGCACTCGGAGCTGGTCTCGTGGCGGCAGCTTGCGGCGACGACGATGACGGCGACGGCATAGAGCCCTCTCCGACACCGGCCGACCCGGACCCCGATCAGCCCACGCCGACGCCAGCCGGACCCACCCGCGGCGGCATCCTCGAGCAGCTGGTGCCAAGTACACCCTTGCACTACGACCAGCACCAGATGGCCGGTATCTATGGCGACGGACGGGTCTACAACCAGATGTTCAAGCTCGGCCCCGGGCACGAGATTCTCGAAGATCTCGCCGTCGGCTATGAGCTACCAGAGCCGAACAGCTACGTGTTTACTCTCCGTGAGGGGGTCAACTTCCACGACCTGCCGCCGGTGAATGGTCGCCCCCTAACCGCTGAAGACGTGGTGTTCACCGTTGAACGGTCCCGTACGCCGGAGCCCGAATTCACCAACCGTTGGATGTGGATGACCCTGGAGTCCCTCGACGCAATCGACGAACATACGGTGCGAGCGACTTTCGAGCATCCATTTGCGCCGGCAGTCATCCACTTCGCGGCTGCATCGATGGGCGTCATCGCGCAGGAAGTCGTCGATGAGTTTGGCGATCTGAAAGATGCGAAATCCCGTATTGGGACCGGCCCCTTCATGCTCAAGGAGGCTCGGCGGGACGAGATGCACCACTATGTGCGGAACCCGGGCTACTTTGACCCTGTGCTGCCATACCTGGATGAAATCCGGTGGACTGCTGTGCCAGACCGGTTGGCGCGCAGCGTGCAGTTGCGGACTGGTGACGCCGACCTGGTTGGTTGGCAGGGCGGCGTGGCAGATGTCGATGAGGCAACCCGTGGCGCTGACGATGTCCAGGTGGGAATTCGTCCCTCCGATGCGGTTTCAGCACTTGGGATTAATCATGCGTTGGAGCCGTTTGCGGACGAGCGCGTGCGGCGTGCAATAGCATACGCCATCGATCACCACGCACTCATCCGTGCCGCGGGTGGTGCCGAAGGTGGTGTGGTGCGCGGATTCACCCACCCGAATGGGCCGCCCTTCGCGTTGCCCGAGTCCGAGTTGGACGAACTGACCCGTCAGGATATAGGCGAGGCGATGCAGGGATTGGCAGCGGCAGGTTTCGATGACGGCTTTGAGACGTCGATCACGATAAGCTCAGCCGACGTCACCGGGATCGATGTGGCGTCGGTCATACAGCAATTCCTCGACGAGATTGGCATCCGGCTCGAACTCGATGTGCAGGAGCCCGCGTCAATGGTCCGCAAACTCATGGAACGGACCTTCGAGCTCATCTGGATAGGATCGTGGACCGCCGCCCTGGACCCGGCACAACAGTACTTCGGCTCGCTCCGCACCGGCGCCGCTCAGAACTGGTGGAGTGCCAGTGACCCCGAGCTGGACCAGCTCATTGACCGGCAAATCATCGAGCTCGATACCGAAGTGCGCGCTTCCATGATCCAGGACCTCGAGCGGATGAACTTCGAGAAAGTGCTCGCCCTGCCGCTGTACGCAGTGAATGGGTGGACGGCCTGGAAGGAGCACGTTCGAGACTACGACTACCTTCGAGCCTTCAACGCGCTGGGCTGGCAAGACTGCGAGATCTGGCTGGACCACTGAGCAAGCGCGCCGCCACGGCGGCGGCAGCACAATCGACGGCAGGCACGGCTCCGAGAAGGGATGCCGTGCCTCCTTTTGTAAGTGTAGTGAACCACGCCTCCATCCGGCCCAAACCCTCAGAGCCTCGGATCATCCCTGTGGTTTGAAGTGCGGCTATTCCCCTTCGGCTACACAAAGGGCGCTCATCTGCCCTTGGTGTACTGCGGCGCTGTGGCGTCAGCTATGGATCGCCGTCGAGAAGCTACATCGAGCCCGTGTTGCGAAGCCGTGGGTCGATCACATCCCGCACACTGTCGAAGAACAGGTTCAGGCTCAGCACGCTGATGGTGATCGCCAGCCCTGGGAACATCGCCAGCCACCACGCCGAATACATGAAATCCCGCGCCCGCCCGCTCAGCATGCTGCCCCATTCCGGCGTCGGCGGTGGGATGCCGAAGCCGAGAAAGCCCAGCGCCGCCAGCACCAGCACCACCGCGCCAAGCTGCACCGAAGCAAGGATCAGCACCAGCGGGATAATCTGCGGAAATACGTGCAGCAGCATGATGCGCACGCTGCCAGCGCCCACAACACGCGCCGATTCGATGTACGCAGCCTCCCGCACCACCATCACGGAGCTCCGTAAGATGCGCGACATCGGTGCCGCCACCGCGATGCTCAACACGATGATGATGTTCGTCATGCTTGGTCCTACCAGGCTGATCAGCGCGATCAGGAGGATCAACGCTGGGAAAGCAAGCCACGCATCCACCAGCCGCTGGATCACCAGGTCCACCTTCCCGCCGAAATACCCGGACACAACCGCCACAACCACCGCGATCGCCGCCGAGAGCGAGACCACGGCCAGGCTCGCGCCAAGCGTGTAACGCCCGCCGTACACCACCCGGCTGTAAATGTCCCGCCCAAGCTGGTCCGTCCCGAAGAAGTTGGACGTGCTCGGCGACTGCAGCCGTTCCAGCGTGTCGCCCACATTCGGGTCATGCGTCGCAAACACCGGCGCGAAAATCGCCGACAACGTGAAGATGAGCAGCACGATGCCGCCCACCTTGCCCGTCACCGGCATCCTGCGGAAGGTCCGCCACAACCGCGACACGCGGTCAAAACGTGCCGGTCGCCAGTCAGTTTCGCGTTCTGGGACGCGCGTCACTTCCACGATGTCACCTGACCCTGACCCGCGGATCGAGGTAGCCGTAGAGCACATCAACGATGAGGTTCGTCACCAGGATTAGCGAAGCGGTGAATAGCAGGATGGCCTGCACCACCGGGTAATCGCGCCTTGCCGCCGCCTCGAGGATGTACCGGCCCATGCCCGGGATCGAAAAGATCTGCTCAAGGATCACGGCCCCCGTGATCACCTGCATGCTCACCTGCAGGCCCAGGATCGTTACCAGCGGCGGTGACGCATTGCTCAACCCGTGCCGGAACAGCACGGGCCGCGGAGCAAGACCCTTGGCCTGCGCCGTCCGTATGTAGTCCTGCCGCAGCACCTCCAGCATCAGCGTCCGCGTGATCCGCACCACGCTCGCCGACGCCGCAAGCCCGCCGATCAGCGCGGGCCAGAACAGGAATTCAAGGTGCGCTATCGGGTCATCCGTCAGCGACACGAACCGCAGTGATGGCGCCCAGCCAAACCATATAGATGAGAACACCAGGAACATCGTGGCCAGCCAAAACGTCGGCACCGCCAGGAACAACACCGCCAGCGTCCTGCTCAACTGGTCGAGCACGGTCCCCTGTTTCACCGCGGCCACAATCCCCAGCGGCACACCGATGACCCAGCCCACCGCAATAATCAGCGCGCCGAGCAACAGCGTCGGTGGCAGCCTGCGGGTAAGCTCAGCGCTTATCGATTCGCCCGTATACAGCGATTCCCCGAGGCTCCCACTGCCGATCTGCGCGATCCAGTCCCACCACTGCTTGTAAAGCGGGTCGTTCAGGCCAAGCTTTTCGCGAAGCTGCTCAACATCGTCCGCATAGCCCTGGTCGGTCACCATGAGTTCGGCCGCGCTCCCTGGCATCACCCGGAGCACCGAGAAGGTCAGGAGGCACACGATCGCCAGGGTCAGGGCCGCCAGCGCAAGTCGTTGAACAATGTAGGAAGTCATCTAGCGTTTCGGCATAGCCCCCGGGAACAGCTCGACAATTCACCTTTACGTTTCGTGCCCTCTTGCAGCCCAGCACGGGAAGGCCGTCCCGCGGGTGCCCTGCGGCACGATGCGCAAACCCTATCGGCGCATTGCCCCTCGCCTATATGACCGGGATCATGGGCTCTGGTTGACCGCCGCCTGACAAAGCGTTGACAGCCGCAAAACGAACTCCATATGATGAGGCAACTTTAGCAATTCCCGGCGGTGGCGGCGGGAATTCTGCGCGGAGGCCATGTGCCGCTGGCCCCTCCGACTTCTAGCGACCAGCTCATCGAGCGGCTTGGACTCAAGCCGCTGCCGCCTGACCTTCTGGCCCAGGCGCTCACCCACGCCTCCTACGTAAACGAGGCAGATGCCACCGCCGTCTCCAACGACCGGCTCGAATTCTTGGGCGACGCCCTGCTTGGCCTTGTCGTCGCCGATGTGCTCCACCGTAACTTCCCCGATGCCGGCGAAGGCCAGCTCACCCGCATGCGCGCAGAAGTCGTCCGTGGCAGCACGCTGGCCGAAGTCGCTCGCCGCCTTGGCATCGGCGATTACCTGGTCCTCGGCCGCGGCGAAGAAGCCGCCGGCGGTCGCGACCGCGAACGCAACCTGGCAGGCGCCTTCGAAGCCCTGGTCGGCGCCGTCTTCCTGGCGCACGGCTATCGCACGGCGCGCTCTTTCGCCCTTCGTGTGCTCACCGACGACCTGCAGCGCGTTAAGGCAGGCGGCGCCCTCATTGACCCCAAATCGAGCCTGCAACACATGGTCCAGGCACGCTGGCATGAACCGCCCGAGTATGTGACCGTTGAAGAGGCGACGGGCGAGGCTGGAAGGCGCTTCACGGTCGAGGTTGCAGTCCGCGGTGAAACGCTGGGTCGTGGCACCGGGTCGAGCAAACGTGAAGCCCAGCAGGCAGCCGCACGCGAAGCGGTGGAACGCATGGTCGCCGAGGGCGGGGAGGGGGTCTGATCATGTACCTGAAAAAGCTCTCCCTCCAGGGCTTCAAGAGTTTCCCAAACCGCACGGGCTTCGAATTCGGCCCGGGCGTTACCGCGGTCGTCGGGCCCAACGGCTCAGGCAAGAGCAACATCGCCGACGCCATCCGCTGGGTGCTCGGCGAACAAACCATCCGCATGCTCCGCGCCAGGAAAGCCGAGGACGTCATCTTCTCCGGCACCAGCGAGCGCGCCCAGGTCGGCATGGCCGAAGTGCTGCTCACGCTCGACAACGAAGACCGCTGGCTGCCCGTAGAGTTCGCCGAAGTCGAAATCGGCCGCCGCGTCTACCGCAACGGCGACTCCGAATACCTGCTCAACGGCTCCCGTGTCCGCCTCAAGGACATCATCGACCTGCTCTTGCGTGGTGACGTCGGCCAGAATAGCTACACCATCATGGGCCAGGGCCTCGTCGACCAGGTGCTCAGCCTCTCCCCCGAAGAGCGCCGCACCTTCCTCGACGAAGCCGCCGATGTCAAACGCTTCCGCCTGAAGATCAAAGAGGCGCAGGACCGCCTCAAGGCCACCCGCGACAACATGGCCCGCGTCGACCTGATCATTAAGGAAATCGAACCGCGCCTGGCCCAGTTGCAGCGCCAGTCCGACCGCGCCACCGAGCACGCTGCGCTCTCAGCACGCCTGATGGACCTCCTCAAGCGCTACTACACCGCCCGCTGGGCCGGCGCACAGAACGATGTCGTCCGCTGGCAGGCCATGCTCGATCAGCGCATAGCCGAACACGGCGAGGCCGAAACGCGCGTCAACCAGCTCCGCGAGCAGGCCCAGCGCCTGAACGAAGAGATCCAGCGCCGCCGCGATGCCATCGCCCGCCGCGACCAGCGCGTCACCGAGATGGACCGGCAGATCGCCCAGACCGAGCAGGCCATCTCCCTCGAGCGCGAACGTCACGGCATTGTCTCAGCCCGCCGCGAAGAGCTGCGGCTCGAAATCGAAGGCATCGAAAGCGAGCGCATCGGCCTGGGCAACACCGACGTCGACGAAGGCCGCCGCGGCATCGAAATGAAGGAAGAGCTCGAACAGGCTCGCGCCGCTGTCGAACAGTGCAAGGATGTGCTTGAGCGGGCGGAACGCGACTACGCCGCCCAGCGGGCGCGCGTGCAGGAAGTCCGCGAGGTCTTCGAGGCCGATCAACGCCGCCGCATCGCCGCCGAGACCGATATCACCAACGCTGAGCGCCGGCTCGAAGAGCTCGAACAGCAAGAGGCGCAGGCTGAGCAGAAGCGCCGCCAGCTCATCCGCGAACTCAAGGAATACGGCAAGCGCTACGAGCAGGCGCTGGAAGCGGCAGAGGTCGCCCAGATCCGGCTCGACGACGCCCGCGCCGAATCCGAGGACACCCGTCGCCGCCTCGAAAAAGTCCAGGACGAAGTCCGCGAATATGAACGCGCCAGCCAGGCCGACTACCGCGAGCTCGACCGGCTGGAGGGGCGCCTCGATGCCCTCGAACGCGTGCAGGCCGAGCACGAAGGTGTGGCCAACGGCACCCGCAACGTCCTCATCATGGGCCAGGCGCTCATCGACGGTATCGAGCCGGGCTCCCTTGGGGAGCCGCCGGAAATCCCCGGCATCGTCGGCCTGCTCTCCCGCCAGATGAAGGTGCCCGCCGGGCTCGAAGCCGCCGTCAACGCAGCCCTCGAACACCGGCTCCACGCCGTCGTCGTTGAATCCGAAGCGCAGGCGCTCAAGGCAATCTCGCTGCTCCGCGATCGCAGCCACGGGCGCGCCCAGTTCTTGCCGCTCGACGGCATCCGCCAGGTCTACCCGCTGAACCTGCAGAAAGAGCGCGGCGTTGTCGGCGTTGCTTCCAAGCTCGTGCGCTGCGACGCGCGCTACCGCCCCCTTATCGATACCTTGCTCGGCCGCGTCATCGTAGTCGAAGACGCCGATACCGGCCTGCGCATGGTCCGCCGGGGCCTGGGCTCCGTCGTCACCGTCGATGGCACCTACATCGAACCCACCGGCATCATCAGCGGCGGCTCAACCGGCGAGGAAGACGGCGCCTTCGTACGCCAGCGCGAAATGGAGGAGCTGCCCGAGCGCATCGCCCGCCTCCGTGAGCGCGTCGACGTGGCCGAGCGCCAGCTCGAAAACGGCCGCGCAGCTATAGAACAGCTCGTCCGCGCCACCCGCGAAGCCGACAATCGCTATGACGAAATCCGCAAGTCCGGCGACGATGGCCGCCTCGCCCTTGAGCGCGAACGTGACCGGCTCCTCAGGCTCCGCCGCGAATTCGATGCCGTCGCAGCGACACAGACCGACGTCCGGCGCGAACGCGAAAAAGCGCGCTCTACCATCGAGACGGCGCGCACCATCGTCGCCGAGATGGAAGAACGCGATGCCACCCGCGACGAAGAACAGGCCACGCTCGAAAAGGAACTGACCGAGGCCACCGAGCGCCGCGAAGCCGCCCTGCGCGCCCTCTCCGAAGCCAGCGGGCGCATGGCCTCCGTCGACGGCGAGCGCCGCGCCCTTGAGCTGCTCCATCAACAACACGAGCGCGCGCTCGAGCGGCTTGATGGCCAGCTCGAAGCCCGCCGCCTGCAGGCGCGAAACCTCGACCTGGAAGCAAACGTGATCGACGAGCGGCTGGGCAAGCTCGCCCGCCAGCTCGAAGCGCTCCGCCTTGAGCAATCACAGCAGAGCGACGACGCCGCGCCCGACCACGACGAACTCCACCGCCTTGAGAACCACGAACGCCAGGTCCAGCAAGAACTGGAAGAAGCGCGCGAGGAGTTTCTCCGCATCCAGCGCGCCCGCCTGGATTGCGAGACGGAGCTCGGCCGCGCCCACGAGCTGGTCGAAGCCCTGCGCCTGGAAATGGGCCGCGAAGGCCTCGCGCCCGACCGCGACGGCAACGCGGTGCCCTTCGACGAGGCGATGGCCTCCGCCGACATGTTCGCCGAGGAGCAGGACCAGTCCACCGTCATCCGCGGCTCCGGCGACGTCGACCCCGCCGAACTCCGCCGCGAAATCGAATCCGTCCGCCGCCAGATCCGCCGCCTCGGCCCCATCAACGCCGAAGCTCCGCAGGATTACCGCGAAAGCAAAGAGCGCTACGACTTCCTGAGTTCCCAGATGGAAGACCTGGTCGAAGCCGAAGGCCAGCTCAATGAAGCCATCACCGAGCTGAGCACCGAGATCAACACGCGATTCACCGCCACCTTCGAAAAGGTGGATGCCGCGTTCAGCGAATACTTCTCCGCCTTCTTCGGCGGCGGCAAAGCGCGGCTTCTGCTCACCAACCCCGATTCCCCGGCCGACTCAGGCATCGAAATCGAAGCCCAGCCTCCC
>SLAK01000297.1 GCA_007126855.1 Dehalococcoidia bacterium
CGACCTGCGTGCTCGCCGCTTCCATCCCCAGGCCAAGCTTGCGGCAGACGATCTCCTCCAGCTCGGGCGGCACAGAGGCATGCGTGCCGACCGTGCCACTGATGGCGCCGACCGCGACGGCGTCGCGCGCCTGCTCCAGCCGGGCCCGGTTACGGCGCATCTCGTCGACCCACACCGCCAGCTTCAGGCCGAAGGTCGTGGGCTCTGCATGCACGCCGTGGGTGCGGCCCACGCAGAGCGTGTGCCGGTGCGCGACCGCCTGGCCTTCGATGGCGGCGAGCAAGGCCTCGACATCCTGGAGCAGCAGGTCGCAGGCATCACGAAGCTGGAGGCCGGTGGCCGTGTCCCAGACGTCGCTGCTGGTGAGTCCGAAGTGCACGTAGCGCCCCTCTTCGCCCAGCGATTCGGACACGGAGCGAAGGAAGGCGGTCACATCGTGATGGGTAATGCGAATGTACTCGTTGATCCTGTCCAGGTTGAACGATGCGTCGCGCGCGATCTTCTGCGCCGCCTCCGCGGGGATGCGGCCGAGTTCGGCCCAGGCCTCGCAGGCGGCAATCTCGACGTCGAGCCACCGCTGGTATTTGGCCTCGTCCGTCCAGAGCGCGGCCATCTCGGGGCGGGAATAGCGTGGGATCATCGCTCAATCATCCGTTGTGTCCTTGGCGCCGCCAGCACCGTCATCATACCGTGCGCTGCAACCATCCCCGGCTGCAGAAGGCATGGTGGCGCTCATCCTCGCGCTCGGCTCGGCACAACGATAGTAGCCCGCGTGCCGCTCGCGGGCGAGCGTTGCAGACTCGTCGCAAGCCCGTAGCGGATCTCTGTGCCGACGAAGACACCTGCAAAATCTCGCGGTATATTCCGGCTCACGCCGCTGGACCCCGCCGGCCCCGGCGCTTTGCCACACGCTCCCAGGAGGATTGCACAAATGGGTGATGCATCAACGCGGGCGCCCGCGATTTCCCTCACGGCCATGGTCTCCGAGCGGACCTTGCAGCTCGACGCACCCGGCCGGCCGACGCTGTTGCTGCTCGTCGCGCAGGAAAGCGCCGACCAGGTCGACCCCGTGGTCGAAGCGGTCCGTGAAGTGTACCCGGACACGGCCCAGCTCCGGGTCGCGACGGTGATCGACGGCCGCAAATTTCCGCGGGTCGTCCGCGGCGTGGCCGAGGCGCTGATCAAGAGCCGGTTCAACGACGAAGCGAAGAAGCTGGAGCCGGGACAGGACCCCGCTGACTGGATTTATATCATCCCCGACTGGGAGGCCGAAGTGATGCAGGCGCTCGGCATCGAGAGCGTTGGGGAGACCATCGCGGTGGCCGCGCTCGCCGCTGACGGGACGCTCCACGGGCCCTACCAGGGGGAAGATACGGCGAGCTCAGCGGTGGAGCTTGTGAAGAAAGCCGCCGGGGGCTGAGACGGGCAGTCTGGCCGGGCCTGCCAGGCCTCGGCCCCGCTCGGGAGTCCGGCTCCGGTCAGTTCAGCCAGTCATCATGCCTTCAATGGCGACCCCATGCGTTGCCCCACCAGCCGGCCTGGCGCCCGTCCTCCAGCACGATCCAGCCACCCCGGTAGGTTTCACCGTCGAACGTAGACTCCGCGGTGAACAACCCGGAGGTCTCGGTGGCGGGGTTCGCCGTGAACGCCATCGGCTCACCGTCATCGATCACCACGGTTCCCGTCACCTCGTCATCGCCGATCTCGAGGTCGACAGTGATGTCGCGGAATGCGATTGTCATGGCATCTCCCGCGCGATCGGTCGAAAACCACGTCGCCAGCGTCTCGGAGTCGCAGATGTAGACGATCACATCGCCGGCAGCATGGTACGGGCCGCCTTCCTCCGGGACCGCCACCCCGATGAGCAGGTCCTCGGTCAGCTCACCCACGAACGCGCCGGGGATCCCTTCCCCGTGGGCCGTACCCTGGTCCGTCATGACTTCAAGGGTGTGAACGTCGATGGCGACGAACTCATCGTCTTCATCCGAACATGCGGCGAGGATCAGCGCCACCGCAAGGATGGCAGCGGCCATAAACAGTCGTCGCGTCTTCGGCCCAATCATGCTTCCCTCTCTTCGTTAGAAACTGAAAAGCTGAAAAGATTTCCTTCTGAAGTGCCTCGAAGTTTCCGGGATCAGGAAGGGTGGGCCAACGCCTGGAGGTTTTCACAGGTGTTCCGGCCTTGCAGTCCCGACGCCGCCGTCATGCATCCTGCGTCGAAGGTCTTCACCATACTGGTTGACCATCTGCGGGATCTTCTCGCCGTGGGTCCGGAGCACCAGATGCCCGTCGGCTCTTCATGATTGCGGACTCCTTTCGTCCTATATCCGAAAGGGGCAATTTGCCTCGTGCGAAGTCCGAACAGTAGCGGCACGCTAGCACCGGGAAGTTTAGGCGTCAATTAGTGGCCTAATGGCCGAGCGCGAGGGCGAAGGGCGGCCGGTGCCGGCGAGGGCTGGTGCGCCGCTGCCCGACTAGAGCGTGATCACCTGGTCCGGCGGGTTCCCGGAGAGCGCGCCATAGAGGTCGGGGAAGCAGCCAATCGGGACGCCCTCCATCAGCTTGTCGGCGATCTCGCGTTCGTAGCAGCACTGGTCGCAGCCCATGAGCAGAATGCCCTTGTCGTCGGCCTGCTTCTTCAGCCGTTCGCCAATGGGGTCGCCCTTGACCAGCACATAGTTGTTGTCTTCGAAGAAGAACATGCCGACGACATCGACGCCGTGCCGGTTCTCCTCGAGCTGGGGGAGGATCATGCGCCCCAGCTTGTAGGACACCGTGTGCCCCTGCGTCGAGAAAATGTATGCGACCTTCATGCAGGTATTCCCTTCTGTTCTGCGTGTTCCAGGGCCCGCGCCAGGGCCGACCACCATGCCCGGATGACGAGCTCCGCGCGATCGTGCCGTGCCGCCGGGACGCCGGGCAACGTAGCCACCAGCCGTTGTGCGGTGATCCGCGCCGCCTGCGCCGCCTGTTCTCCGGCGGCCAGGTCGCCAAGCAGTTCAGCATAGGCGACGAGCGTGGCGCAACTCGTGGCTTCGTACTGGAGCGCCGTCACGCGCCCATCATCCACTTCCGCATGGAAACGCACGGACACGCCATCGTGCCCGGTCACACGCTCTCCACTGCTTTCTGGCAGTGGTCCCGCGCTTTTCCGGCAGGGGTTAAGGACGAAATCCGTGACCGTCCGGCGAGGCTGAGTGCAACCGCAGGTGCTCGTCATTGGCTTTCACAGTAGCGCATGAGGCATCGCCCGGTATATGCAGTTCAGCGCCGGCTCGTAGCCGGGGCCCGCCCGATGGCCTGGAGCATTTCCTCCACCGAGGTGAACTTCACCCGCGGGCGGCCCTGCTCCTCTCCACGTTCCGTTTCGACCGCATCGATGCGGGCCCAATCATCGAAGCTCACCGGCTGGCATCTGCGGCGGCGTAGCAGTTCGTCCACCGCCGCAGGTTCGGGCTGTTTCGGCGCGAATGCCGGCCCGGCGGCGTCATCGAGCATGGCCGTGACGGTTTCGACAGCATCGGGCTTGTTTGTGCCGATGACGCCGGTTGGGCCACGCTTGATCCAGCCCGCGACATAGAGCCCCGGCAGCGGCATATCGGAGCCAGCTTCCACCACCCGGCCCCGGACGTTCGGCACGATGCCCCAGCGCTCGTGGAAGGGGAGGTCCCGGAGGGGGACGCCACGGTAGCCAACGGAGCGGAACACCAGGCCGGCACCGATCACTTCTTCCTCGCCGGTCGGCCGGGCGGCGATCGTGCCGGTCTCGGTCCGTTCGAGCCGGTTGTGGACCAGGCGCACGCCACCGACAGCACCGCTCCCGTCGTCGATGAGCTCGACCGGTGAGAGCAGGAATCGAAGGTGCAGGCGCTTGGGGCGGCCAGCCGGCGCTCGGCTCGCATAGTCCGCAATCAGCTCCACTTTCCGCTTCAGAGTCCGGTCGGGGGAGGTCGCCACCTCATCCTGGCTCAGCGGGTCGAGCGCAGCCTCGTCCGGCCTGATGATGAGGTCGGTCTCCTCCAGCTCGGCCAATTCCTTGAGCTCGGGGTTGGTGAAAGCGGCCTGGGCGGGCCCGCGGCGGCCGACCAACACAATCTCCCGCACCCGGCTCTTCGATAGCGCTTCGATGGCATGGTCGGCAATGTCGGTGGTGGTGAGCTCGCGCACGCTCCGCGACAGGATGCGCGCCACATCGACAGCGACATTGCCGACACCAACAATCAGGACCCGCTCCTGCGACAGGTCGAATTCCAGGTGCCGGTAATCCGGGTGGCCGTTGTACCAGGCCACGAATTCGGTGGCGGGATGGCTCCGTTCGAGGTCTTCGCCGGGAATGTCCAGGCGCCGGTCGGTCTGCGCGCCGGTAGCGAAGAGGGCCTGGTGGTAGTGGGCGCGGAGGTCATCGAGCGTGATGTCCTTGCCGTACTCGACGTTCCCAAAGAAGCGGAACGCCGGGTTCTGCGCGACCTGCGCGAAGGCCTTTGTGACCGTCTTGATCTTCTGGTGGTCGGGCGCGACACCGTGCCGGACGAGCCCGAAGGGTGTTGGCAGCCGATCGAACATGTCGACCAGGACAGGCTTATCCGTTTGTTTCAACAGGGCTTCTGCTGCGTAGAAGGCGGCCGGGCCGGCGCCAATGATGGCGACGCGAAGGGCTTGCGGCGGTTCGTTCCTATCCGGCAAACACAGCCTCGCTTTCAACCCAGGATTCTCGCCACCCAGGGATCAGCCTATCAAAGCCGGATGCAGCGGACACGGACGGTAGGCCCCCGCCCGCGGGCCCAATGTAGCCCGTGCTACTTCACAATCCGTTGCTTCATCGCGGCGATTCCCAGCCAGAACGCCGGGACAGCAGCCACGGCCAGCCACCCGACGTTGATGATCAAACCGGCACTCACGTTGCCCGTCACCAGCGCGCGGCTGAGTTCGACTGCATGCGTAAGCGGGAAGAACCAGGCCAGCGTCTGGGCCCAGCCCGGAAGTTCATCAATCGGGAAGAAGCCGCCGCTGAACCAGAACATGGGCAGGATGAACAGGCTGAAGAAGTAGGAAAGCTGGCTTATCGACTGTGCCCGGCTGGTGTAGGCGATGCCAATGCTGCCGATGAGGATCCCGGTTACGAAGGCAATCGGTATGGTCAGCACAATGAGTGGCGAACCGACCAGGCCCAGCCATGGCGTGAGCACCAGCAGCACGGCGGCAATGAGCGCCGTATTCAGGGTCATCCGGGTCGCGGCCCAGACTATCTCGCCGGCGACGATCTCTTCCGGGCGGACGGGGGTCGCGGCAATCGCGGCATAGGTGCCGTGCTGGGTCATGCGGAAATAGGCGCCGTAGAGCGCTTCGAATGTGGCGACGAACATGGGGAAGGCCACGAGGATGCCTGGCGCCAGGAACTGCACGTATTCGACGTCGCCGCCGAGGTGGACAAAGGCGCCCAGCCCCAGGCCCAGCCCGAGTAGCGTGACCAGAGGTTCCAGCAGAGGCGGCAACACCTCTGCCTTCCACAGACGGAAGAACACGTCCCGGTTGCGCTGCCACACGCGGTAGGTGAGCCGCCCGGGAATGGCCAGCCCAACCATGGGCAATTCGCCGCGCGGGCGGCGCCGCCTGGCCGGCAGCGGGCGGGAGTCCTCGGGGGCGGTCATGGTCATCGGGGTCCCATCCTACTCAGCAAGTGCCCGGCCGGTCAGCGACAGGAAGACATCTTCCAGGTTCGCCCGGCGGAAGTGCACACGATAGGGGTCGTTCACGAGCGCTTCGACACGCTCCCGGTGGTGGTCTGTCACGCCCAGTGCATAGACGACATCTTCGATGCGCTCGATGCGCCCGCTTTCGCCGATGGTGCTTTCGAGCTCGGCAAGCACGGCGTCGCGCTCAGCCGGCGTGGGATGGACCTCGAGCACATCGCGGCCGGCATGACGGGCAATCAGCTCGCGCGGCCGACCTTCGGCGATGTTGTGGCCCCGGTCCATGATGATCAGGCGGTCGCAGAGGAATTCGGCTTCATCCATGTAGTGGGTCGTCAGCAGGATGGTGACGCCACGTTCGCGGAGCAGCCGCAGTTTGCGCCAAACCAGGTGGCGCGCCTGCGGGTCCAGCCCCGTTGTCGGTTCGTCCAGAATGAGCAAGCGAGGCTCGTTGATCAGGCCACGGGCGATAACGAGCCTTCGCTTCATACCGCCCGAGAGGTTGTCGATGCGGGCATTGCCCCAGTCCTGAAGCTGCATGAGTTCCAGGGCTTCGTCGATCCGGGGCCGGGCCACCTCTTTCGGGATGTCGTAGTAGCGGGCGTACACCTCGAGGTTGCGGCGCACGGTGAGGTCCTCATCCAGGTTGTCGTCCTGGGGGATCACGCCGATCATCCGCTTGACCTCGCGGTCCTCGTAGTACACATCGTGGCCGCCGACCAGCAGCGTGCCATCGGTGATGGGCAGGACCCCGCTCACCATGCGGATTGTCGAACTTTTCCCGGCGCCGTTCGGTCCGAGCAGCCCGAAGAACTCACCCTCCGCCACTTCGAAGTCGATGCCGGCGACCGCGACAAAGTCGCCATAACGCTTGAACAGGCTTCGGGCCTCGATAATAGGTGGCATAGAACTCCCCACGTGAGTAACCGAGCATACCGAACTCTGCGGCTGCAGGCTTGCGGCCATGAGCAGCTTTCCCGGGACTTGTTCGCTGGTGAGAACTGTCGATGATGGAGTTATGAGACGTGCTTGCTATAGCATGCTCAGCGTGTGGCGGATGCTGAGTCCGGAGCTACTTCAAGGCGCATGCCCGACCGGGCGTGCAGCGAACTCCAGGAGCAGGGAAGGGGATCATCATGGCAATCCAGGAAGTACACGTCGAACCCAGGCCGCTCGATGCCTTTCAGACGGTCCAGGTATCGATTTCGCCTGAGTGGACGAAGCCGCGTTCCAACGGGAACTCGGCGCCACGTATCTGGCACATAAACTCGACCGCCGTTGGCGGCGGGGTCGCAGAAATGCTTCCTTCGCTGATTGGCTACGGGCGCACGCTCGACGTGGACATGCGCTGGCTCGTGCTGAACGGGACAGCAGACTTCTTCGCGGTCACCAAGCGGTTGCACCACGCTCTGCATGGTTCGACCGGCGACGGGCGTGAGCTGGGCCGCGACGAGCGGGGCATTTACCAGCGCGCCCTCGAACCGGTGGCGGCGGCGCTCGAGTCGCACCTTGGCGCGGGCGACGCGGTCATGCTGCATGACCCGCAGACAGCCGGGCTCGCACCGACACTGGTGGATGCCGGCCACCCGGTGGTCTGGCGGTGCCACATTGGGCACGACGCGACGAACAGCCAGGTCGAGCAAGGTTGGCGCTTCCTGCAGCCCTATCTCGATGGCGTGAACAGCTACGTTTTCTCGCGGCCGGCTTATGTGCCGGAAATGCTAAGCCCGGACAGGGCAGTCATCGTGCCGCCCTCGATCGACCCGGGCAGCCCCAAGAACGAAGAGCTGGATGCTGAGACCATCCGCACCGTGCTCGTGCAGGCAGGCCTGATTGCCGGACGGCGCCAGGCCAAGGGCGTGACGGTGCGCACCCGGAACGGGAACGAGCGCAGAATCCTCCGGCAGGCAAAGGTGATTGCCGAGGACGAGCTACCGTCGTGGGAAACACCGCTTGCTATCCAGGTCTCCCGCTGGGACCCGCTGAAGGACTTTGCCGGCGTGATGCGCGGCTTTGTGAGCCTTGCTGCCAGCGGCGAAGTCCCGCGCAACGCGCGCCTCATGCTTGTCGGCCCGCAGGTCGACGGGGTCTCCGACGACCCCGAGGCTGCGGAGGTGTTTGCCGAGGTTGAGCGCGAGTGGCGGGCCCTGCCGAGGGAGATCCGCGCGCAGATCTACCTGGTGCAGCTCCCGACCGCGGACGTGGTCGAAAACGCCACCGTGGTGAACGCGCTGCAGCGCCACGCCGCAGTGGTGATCCAGAAGAGCCTGCACGAAGGCTTCGGACTGACCGTGACCGAAGCGATGTGGAAAGCGCGACCGGTGCTGGCCTCTTGCGTCGGCGGCATCCAGGACCAGATCACGCACGGCGTCGACGGGCTGCTCTTGCCAGACCCACGCGACACCGGAGCGTTTGCAGCCGCGCTGCATTCGCTGCTGGATGACCCGGCACGCGCCGGCGGGCTCGGCGAGCAGGCCCGTCAGACGGTGGCAGATCGCTTCCTGACGCTGCGGCACCTCTACCAGTACACCGAGCTGTTCAGCTCCCTGCGAGTGTCCCCCGCCGCGTAGCGCCTTCCGTCTGCCTGTACTGGCCGAACATGACGCAGGTCATACCGCAGCCGTGATCGGAGCTGAGATGCTACGGGCCATCCGGGGCACTGGGTACCGTCCGTTCCCTCTGTGAGTTCCACATGCCAGTGTCCCGGTTTTTCTATGCCCTGCGCAGTGCCGGGGGTCCACCGGCGCCTTCTCCCTGGACCGGTTGACCGCAGCCGCGCCCCAGGCACTTGCTCCACACTCGCGAGTGTGGAGCGGAGGGCAATGTCCCCCGCCAGCAAGCACCAGGAGCGTGCCGTGACAGCCACTCCGCCGAGGTCTCACACCTGCGTGGTAGGCGGTGGCATCATCGGCCTGGCGGTGGCATTCGAACTGGCGCAGCGGCGCCGGCAGGTCACCGTCCTCGAAGCGGGGGAGATCGGCGAGCATGCCGCAGCGTGGGCAGCCGCCGGCATGATCGCTCCCGCGTCCGAGTCCGACATCAGCGACCCGCGGCTCACCCGCCTGGCACTGGCAAGCCATGCGCTCTACCCGGAGTGGATCCGGTACATCGAGCGCTTGAGCGGCATGGCAACGGGCTACGACCGCACCGGAACGCTGTTCATCGCGCTCGAAC
>SLAK01000106.1 GCA_007126855.1 Dehalococcoidia bacterium
ACCTGCGGACCTTTTGCCCTACAGGGTTCCAGAACGTTGACCGATTCCCCATTGACCGACCTGAACGAGGCTGCGGCCGAAAACGAACAGCCCAAAGCCGACGACGCGCAACAGAAGCAAGAAGGGGCGCCACCGCGCCGCCGACGCTCGTTTCGCGAACGGCGTGAGCGGGAGGGCCGCGACCGGCCCGCGCAACGCGACGGCGAAGACGAGGACGGTGAGCGGGGCCGCAAGGATGAAGCCCCGGCGCTGAACATTGCGGAGCTGGAGGCGATGTCACGCGATGAGCTGCTGAAGCTCGCGCGACAGTTCGAACTGGAAGGGGTTTCCGGGCTCCGGAAGTCGGACCTGATTTTCCGGCTGCTGCAATCGCAGGCGGAGGCGCGGGGCAACATTTTCTCCGGCGGGTTCCTGGAAGTTAGCGATGACGGGAACTACGGGTTCCTGCGCAACGAGAGCATGTTGCCGGGCCCGCACGACATCTATGTGTCCCAGTCACAACTGCGGCGCTTTGGTCTCAGGCCGGGTGATTACGTAACGGGCCAGGTGCGGCATCCGCGGGACAATGAGAAGTACTACGGGCTGCTGAAGGTGGAAGCCGTCAACGGGATGGACGTGGAGACGGCGAAGCGGCGCCCGTTCTTCGAAAACCTGACGGCCATTTTCCCGTATGAGCAGATGCAGCTTGAATCGGTACCGGACAACCTGACGCATCGCGTGATTGACCTTGTTGCGCCGATCGGCCGCGGGCAGCGCGGGCTGATCGTTTCGCCGCCTAAGGCGGGGAAGACGATGCTGCTGCAGAACATCGCGAACGGGATCACCAACAACCATGCGGATGTGCATCTGATGGTGGTGCTGATCGGCGAGCGGCCGGAAGAAGTGACGGACATGCGCCGCAATGTGCGCGGCGAGGTGGTGAGCAGCACCTTTGACGAGCCGGTGGAGGACCATGTGCGCGTGGCGGAGATGGCTTTCGAGCGCGCCAAGCGGCTGGTGGAGGCGGGCAAGGATGTGGTGGTGCTGATGGATTCGATCACGCGGCTGACGCGCGCCTATAACCTGGCGCTTCCGCCCAGCGGGCGCACGCTTTCCGGCGGTGTGGACCCGATTGCGCTCTATCCGCCCAAGCGGATTTTTGGCGGCGCGCGGAAGTGTGAGCACGCGGGGTCGCTAACGATCCTGGCGACGTGTCTGGTGGACACGGGCAGCCGGATGGATGAGGTGGTGTTCGAGGAGTTCAAGGGCACCGGCAACATGGAGTTGCGGCTGGACCGGAAGCTGGCAGAGCGTCGGATCTACCCGGCCATCGACCTGCAGGCGAGCTCAACGCGGCGCGAGGAGCTGCTGCTGGAAGAGAAGACGCTGAAGGGTGTCTGGTTGTTGCGGCGCATGGCCGCGATGATCGCGCAGAGTTCGCCGAACCCGCTGGAGGCGACGGAGCGCTTGCTGGAGCGCATGTCGAGGACGGCTACGAACGAAGAATTCCTCGCGAGCTTGAAGTCGGACCTGTAGGCAGGGGATACCCCTACCAGGGTGCTGTTGCTGTTCGAGCTTCTTGCTGCTGCTCGACGGTAAGTTGGCACAAGCAGTGACTTCCAGGCTCAGTCGGCGTATCCGCGCAGCATGCACCATAAGATCTTCCGCATCGTTCAGGGTGCTCCAGCATCGACAATGTGTGTTGTCCGGATGGTGTGAAAGCCAGATTTGTAGCATGGTTTGCGTGTGGCAGGCGTGAAGAAGGTCTCCGACCACGTTGTGATCGGGGAGCCGGACACTGAGCTCCCGGCCCAGGCCATCACTCCAGGGTTGGGCACGAGGGGCGCAAGAACACGGTCGCATACCCATGGCGTCCGGCATGGGCGTGTCGTGGTGCACGTGCTCATCGTGGCGCTGGCGGCGTGCGCAGTACTCCTGGCAACCAGATTTCCACAGCCAGGGTCGGCTATCGAACGGCCCACGCTCCCGAGTTTCGCGTATTCCGGGGTTGCAGGTTCGGTGCGGCTTGACGCATCGGATACCTACCTGCGGCCAGGGGCAAGCGCCCGAACGCTTCCATCTGTCGCGATGTTGACGCGCCAGTCGGATGTGGCGAGCGTCCGCGCGTCGGGCGGAGTGGCGCCGACGGCATCGTTCTCGTCGGGTGTTTCAACGGCGACGGCGCGAGCGGCGACGGATGGCACGGGGATGACGGGCCTGGCAGACATTGTCGACCCGATGCAGCCGTTCTTCGTGTATGTGACGCAGCCCGGTGACACGGTGAGTGCCATCGCTGCGAGCTTCGGAGTGGAAACCGGGACGATTCTCGACAACAACCCGACACTGTCCGATGGCAATCTCATCACGACGGGGCTGGAGATCCTGGTGCCGCGGACGGATGGGATCCTGCACCGGGTGGCCTTTGGCGAGACGCTGGCCTCGATCGTGAATCAGTACGACAACATTACTGCGGACGCCGTGGTGGCGTTCCGTTCGAACAGCATCGTCGACCCCGAGAATCTTGAATCCGGGCGCTTTGTGCTGTTGCCGGGCGCGACCGAGAAGCCACCGGCGCCACCGCCATCGCCCCCGGCGCAGCAGCCTCCCGCCCAGGATGGCCAGGACACTTCCCCGCCACCCCGGGACGTTGGGCCGCCTCCACCTGCCGACGGGCGGTTCAGGAACCCGCTGGCTGCCTACCACGCAATCAGCGACCCGTTTGGCACGCCACGCGGCGGCGGGCGCATCCATACAGGCATCGACCTGGACCTTTACGGCTTCTGGAACTCGCCGATCTACTCGGCATGTGACGGGACGGTGATCCGGACGGAGTGGCTAACCTACGGCTACGGCTACTACATCGTGGTCGATTGCGGCGGGGGCTACACGACGCTCTACGCGCACCTGAGCCAGATCGACGTTTCGGTTGGCCAGCGGGTATCGGCGGGCAGCCACATCGGCGTTTCGGGGCTGACGGGCTTTACGACCGGCGAGCACCTGCACTTCGAGATCCGATACAACGGGGCACCGGTGAACCCGGCCAACTACATCAACTTCTGAGCGAAAGTTCTGGAGGCTACTGAGCACGCAGCTATGCGTGGCGCGCACGGCTTCCCGTTTTTCACCGGCTAACTTCAGGTCAAATGCTGAGACCGGACGGTCCTTGATGTCTGTCCGCGGGGCGTTGTGCAGATCGCCGCGGGGTTGGCCCCCGATGGCCATCGGGGGCCAACGGCGGTTAGCGGAAGAAGGCGCCGCAGGACTCGGAAGCGTAGACCCAGTGGGGCCGGCCGGCATCGACCAGGTCCAGGGTCTGGAGCGAGGGGTAGAGGCCGCGGATCCAGTGGGCCCAGCCGTCCTGCTGGTCGTAGCTGTAGATTGCATCGACGCAGGAGAGGGTGTTCGCCAGCGCCGCCGGGTCGCCACCTGGGAGGACGGTGAGGTTCCATCCCGCATCGAGCTGGACGGCGATGCTTGCGTCTTCCTCGGTGGCGGGAAGGGGGTCGTGCGAATCGCCGGGCGGGTCGAGCGGTTCACTAGAGGTGACACCGTCCTCGGCGGGGTAGAGCGAGGAGATGCCTTCGATATCGTCCTCGCCGAGCTCGTGGCGGATGCCCTGGTAGGCGTGGAACATGATCGCGTCGAGCTCTTCGTCGGTGCAGGGTCCGAAGGCGGGGCAGGAGTGTTCGAGCCCGGCCATGTGGCCGAGTTCATGGAGCAGAATCGTCAGTACGTCGTAGGTGCCGTCGGTACCATCGCCGAGGCGGGCGCCCGGATGGGTATTGAGCGAGATATCGACCTCGTGCGTTTCGAAGCTCTTGGTGGTGATGCCGAGGACACAGCCGATTTCGCAGCCCAGGTCTTGCCAGGCAATGACGTTGAGCCCGTCGGGACCGCCGACGTTCATGGATGCGGGAGCCGACGTTTCGCCGGCGTATTCGAAGGCGAAGCGCGCGGGGGGGACGTTGGTCCAGGTGTCCAGCGCCTGGATGACGTCGGCTTCAGTGAAGAAGTCCAGGGCGCCATTCGGGTTGTAGTGGACCGGGACAGGAAGCTCGTGGTCTTCCCAGGTCCAGCCCCAGGGCATCCACTGGGCACGCACCCTGTTGAGGCCGTCGTGATCGTCTTGCTCTTCGCCGGCATGGTCCGCTTCGTCGTCGTGGCCGTGGGAAACTTCTTCGACGGTGGCGCCGGGGTAGAGGTCGTGCACGGTACGGAGGGCAGCCTGGAGCGCCTGGTGTTCGTCTTCGGCGCTTACGAGGAAGTGCGCGGCGAGCGCGGACCCATCGGGCTGGAGGACAGCGAATTCGAGTTCGCTGATTTCGAGGCTCGCGAGGGAATCGCCGCCGGGGCGGAGGAAGGCGGCGCCCAGTGCAAGGGCGAACAGGAGGGTAGCCAGCAAGGGTACAATGCGTGTCACATCCGCAGCATACCCCGGGCTAACCCTGATTTGTCGCTGTTTTTACGCGGTGGCCACCTGGATCTAACAGAATTCTGTCTGGTTGCGGCATGAGAAAAGCCCCGGCGGCGTTGCCGGGGCTTTCTGGCTATTGCGAAGGGTGCGACGGGAAGGGTCAGTGGCCGGCGCCGACCTGCACCTGTGCGTGACCGGTGGCGATGATCCAGTAGGCATGGCCCTTGCGGAGCAGTTGCAGGGTATTGACGTAGGAGGGGACGCCGGGGCCATAGCGTTGCCACTGGCCGTTGGCGCTGTCCCAGCCATACACGATGGTGATGATGTTGCCGTGCTCACCAAGCGCCTCTTCCGGGGCGATGTCGTCCTCGGGCCATCCGACGAGGTTGGCGCCGGGATTGAGCGCAAGCGATGGCGGGAGCCCCTCCGGGGTGGGGGTTGGCGTCGCAGCAGGCGCCGGTGTCGGTGTCGCGGTCGGTTGCGGCGCCTGGGTAGGGGCTGGTGTGGGCGTGGCCGTTGGCAATGGCGTCGGCGTAGCGGTGGGCGCTGGGGCCGGCGTAGCGGTGGGTGTTGGCACTGGAGTATTGGTTGGAGTGGGTGTAGCGGTCGCTCCCGAAGCGCCGTAGATGGCGATGATACCGTCGATGTCGTCGGGGTGGAGGTTTCGCTTGTTGGTGCCAAAGGTGTAGGCGTAGTACATCACGGCATCGGAGTAGGCCGAGTGGCCGAGACCGAGGGCGTGACCGAATTCGTGGGCTGCGACGCTCTGGAGGTCGACCTGGATCGACGAGCCAGTGGTCCAGTTCCATGTGGGATCGAATTCCATGTCGAATTCGACCGCGGCGCCGCTGCTCATGTACCAGGTGCAGGTCACTGCGAGCACGTTGCCGGACTGTTCGTTCCAGCCGACGGTGTTCTGGCCGTCCATGCTGCCGCTGCAGGCGTCTGTGCCAGCAGACGTTGTGCTGCCGCCGGTGAAGGAGAAATCGGCGCCTGCGTTGTTCCAGGCCTGTGCGCCGGCGGACATTGCCTGTGTGTCGCCGGAGAGTCCCGGTGGTTTTCCGGACGGGTTGTAGGCCCAGGAGGCTGTGCCGTCCTCCCAGTAATAGCCGGCGAGGACGTACTGGCCGTGGATGTCGGAATTCTGCAGTTCGACCGCGCCGGGGAAGCGCTCGAGCATGCTTTCGCGCGCTTCCTGCACGGTTTCGCCGAAGTCGGATGTCTGGTCGTCGTAGACGAACATGCCGACTTCGACGTCCCACCACTGCCCTTCATAGGGGACGACCAGGTGCATGGTCATATGGCGGGCACGGGGGTCGGCCGAGGCATCGGCGCCGGGCGAAAGTGAGAAGAAGAGCCAGGCCGCCATTCCCCAGGCAAGCAGCACGAGCGGCGCCAGCAAGAGGGACGGGTGCAAGCGGGAAGGCCGGGCCTGGTCAACCATCGGCATCTCCATCCTCCGTCCGGGCGACTCCAGGCCATGCGGCATTCACGCGGCCGAACGACGTCCCTTGCACTAAAGGTCGGCATGTTCGTAGCGCGAATGCAGGTTGATCGGGAGCGAGCAGGGGCGATTTCCGGTTTAATGGTGGTTGAGCCCCGACACGGCAAAGGATCCTGGTGCTATATGCGCGTTGGTTGCGTTCGCGAACGAAAGGACGGCGAGGAGCGTGTGGCATTGACGCCCGAGAGCGTCGCTTCGCTAACGGCGCACGGACACGAGGTATGGACGGAGCGCGACGCGGGCGCCGAGTCGGGTTTCGAGGACGAGCAGTATGTGGCGGCAGGTGCGCAACTCGTGGACGACGCGGAGCGCATCTGGCTGGAGAGTGATCTGCTGGTAAAGGTGAAGGAGCCGCTGCCTTCGGAGTACGGCTATCTGAACGGGCGGGCGACGCTTTTCGGGTACCTGCACCTGGCGGCCGACGAACCGCTGACGCGCGCGCTGATGGAGTCAGGGATGACGGCCATCGCGCCCGAGCTCATCCGCCACCCCAACGGGAGCTTCCCGCTGCTGGCGCCGATGTCGCAAATCGCCGGCCGGATGGCGGGGGAGATTGGCGCGCAACTACTGAAGCGGCCCGGGCCAGGGCGGGGGATGCTCACCGGCGGGGTGGCCGGGGTGCCACCGGCGAGAGCGGTGATCCTGGGATCCGGCGGGGTGGCTACCGCGGCGCTACGGACACTGATTGGGCTGGACGCGCAGGTGACGGTGATTTCCGACGACCTGGGGCGGTTGCGCCAGCTCGTGGACCAGTACGGCGGGCGTATTGTCACACGGACTTCGAGCCCGGGGACGATCGCCGGCGCGCTGGAGGGCGCCGACCTGGCAATCCTGTCGATCCTGGTGCCGGGAGCGCATACGCCGAAGGTGGTGACGCGCGAGATGGTGCGTTCGATGGGCAAGGGCGCGGTGATCGTGGACGTTTCGATCGACCAGGGCGGCGCGGCGGAGACGAGCCGCCCGACGAGCCACCACGAGCCCACCTATGTCGAGGAGGGCGTGGTGCATTATTGCGTGCCGAATATGCCGGGCGCGGTGCCACGCACGAGCACGCTGGCACTCACCAGCGCGAGCCTGCCCTACCTGCTGGCACTGGCGGACCTCGGCACGGAGGAGGCGCTGCGGCGCGACAGGGGACTGGCGGAGGCGCTGAGCACATACCAGGGGAAGCTGGTACACCGCCCGGTGGCGGAGACCTTTGACCTCGCCTGGCATCCGAACCCGTTTCTGGGGGAGCGGGAGAACGCCTGACGCGTTCATCCTGGGACGAGCGCTCGGGCGCTCAGTGCTGGTGGTAGCGGAGGGATTCGACGGTGCGGCGGACACCCTCTTCGAAGCTAACTTCGGGACGCCAGTCGAGCTCCTGTTCGGCGCGCGAGCAATCGAGCCAGAACATGCGGACATCGCCGGGCCGCGGGGGTCCATAGGCAGGCTCGGTCGTGTCGCCGGTGGCGGCCTGGAGCGCTTTGAAGATCTCGTTGACCGAGGTGCCCGTGCCGGTGCCAATGTTCAGCACCTGTTTGCTGCCGCGCGACAGGGCCTGGACGTTGGCACGGGCGACGTCGCCGACGTAGAGGTAGTCCTTGCGCTGCTCGCCGTCGCCGTCGATGGTGCAGGGCCGTTGGGCGAGCATGTTGGCGGTGAAGATAGCGACCACGCCGGCCTCGCCATAGGGGTCCTGGCGCGGGCCGAAGGCGTTGCCGTAGCGGAAGATGGTGTAGTCGAGGCCATGGGTACGGGAGAAGAGCTGGATGTAGAGCTCGCCCGTGAGCTTGGAAAGGCCGTAGGGCGACATGGGGATGGTGGGATGCTCTTCAGTGACCGGGAGCGACTGTGGGTCGCCATAGACGGTGCCGCCGCTGGAGGCATAGATGAGCTTCGGGACACCGTTGGCAACGCAGAACTCGGCGATGCGCGCGGTGCCGCCGGCGTTGGCTTCGAGGTCGGCCACGGGGTCCTGGGTGCTGACTTTGACGCTGGCCTGGGCCGCGTGGTGATTGACGATGTCGGGGCGGACTTCTTTGAAGATGCGCTCGGTCTCGTAGGAGTGGACGTCGACTTCGTGGAGCACTGCGTCGACGGGGGCATAGGCGCGGCGCCCGGTGGAGAGGTTGTCGATGATGTGGACTTCGTGGCCGCCGGCCAGGTAGGCCTCGGCGATGTGTGAGCCAATGAAGCCTGCGCCGCCGGTGAGGAGAATGCGCATTGATGCATGGTATCCGAGGAAAGACTACCGCTCACGGAGGCGCGCGAGGCCCCAGCCGATGGCGGCGCAGGTGGCGCCGGCCACGACGCCACCGATGAGCATTGGCCCCAACACCGCGGACATGGGTGCGGCGGCGGCCATCTGGACGTATTTCATGAGGGCGACGTTGATGACGAAGCCGATAGCGAAGCCCCAGAGCGCGTAGCTTATTTCGCGCCTGCTTTCGCCGAAGCCGACTTCCTCAATGAAGCCGCGGAAGAGGCTGTCCGCTCCATCGCCAGCCGGGTTGATTGACCGGGCTCGGGCTTCGTCTTCCACGGCACGAGCGAGTTCATCGACGAGCTCCTGCGGCACTTCGTCGAGCATGCGTTCGTAGTCGCGGTGTGAGCGGAAGCTGCCGGCGCCGGGGGCGGGCGGCGGGGCGTAGGCGGCGGTTGCCGCGCGCTGGCGGACTGCTCGGGGACCGGCACAGGCGGCGCAGCGGTCGAGGCCGCGGGTCCATGCCTCGAAGGGCAGGCCGCGACCGCAGGAGCGGCATCGCGTGCGGTTGCTGGCGTGGTCGGTTGCGGCCATAGGCTAGGAGTCTGCTTCGGTGCCCGGACCTGAGCCGCCGCCGCCTTCGGTTGGCGGAGGTTCGGGCGTCGGCGTCGGGCTGGGTGTTGGTGTGGGGCTCGGCGTTGGCGTCGGCGTGGGCGTTGGAGACGGGGTCGGGGTAGCAGTTGGCGTGGGGGTGGG
>SLAK01000448.1 GCA_007126855.1 Dehalococcoidia bacterium
ACGGTGGCATCGCTGGACCAGGAGAAGGTTTCTTCGTGGCCGGTTTCGCTGCGGTAGCCGAGGCCCATGCGGCGAGTGCGCAGGGTCGAGAGCGCGCGGAAGACGGAGGGGCCGTCTTCGAAGACGCGGGCGATGGCGGCGTGCTCTTCCGGGGTGAGCGTTGTGGTAACGGGGTTGCCAGCGGCGGTCATGCTTTCGATACCTCCACAAAGACGGCGCGGTCGGCGGGCACGGGTTGCCAGCCGAAGGGCAGATAGCGCAGGTGGCCATAGCGGCTGACCAAATGGAGCCACTTGACCATGCCGGGTTCGACTTCGTTCGCGCCCTTCCAGCCGGGGAACATATGGGGCTCCCAGCCGTTGTAGACAATGAGCTGGCCAGGGCGGACGCGCGGTGAAACGCGGGCCCGGACGCAGTAATCGCCGCGATCGTTCGCGACGCGGACCATATCGCCATCTTTCACGCCGCGTTCGCGGGCATTGACGATGGAAAGGATGGCAAGCGGTTCGCCACGGTGGGTGCCAGCAAGGATGGGATTGCCCATGGAGGCTGCGTGGACGGTCCAGCGAGAGTGGCCACTGGTGACCAGCAGCGGGTAGTCGCCGCCCATCTTCGGCGTCTCTTTGTGGCAGGGCAGGTCTTCGCCGGCTTCGGCGAACCAGGGGTGGTCGATAAGGAACTGGGCGCGGCGCGTGAGCGTGGGGAAGGGGACGCCATCTTTGACGTGCCATTCGTAGGCGGTGACGGTCTCGTCCTTCTTGACGTCGGCCGCAAGGGAGAGGCCGGGGGCAAACATGCCCAGGCCGGCGAATCGCACAGTGCCCTTTTCGCGCAGCGAGCCGAGGGTGCCGTCGGGCGGGAGGGTGCCGGCTTCGATGGAGTCGCGAAGCCAGGTATCGAGGACGACTTCTTCGTCGTCGTAGGCTCCATTGAGGGTGAAGGCCTGGGCCAGGTTATCCAGGCGACGCGGCTGGCGGCGGCCGTCCAGGTATTCGACGATGTCTTCCTCGATGGCGCGCTCCTGCACCTTTTCCGACAGGGCCTTGAAGATTTCCCATTCGGTACGGGCTTCGCCGAGCGGCTCGACCGACTTTTCGGAGAAGCCGACGTGGAAGGAATGGGTAATGGCGTACTGGAGGTTGTCGCGCTCGTACTGCATTGCCGCAGGCAGGACGATATCGGCCTGGAGAGCAGTGGCACTCATGCGGTTGTCGACGACGATGACCTTCTCGAGGTTTGGCCAGAGGGTTTCAAGGAGAGCATCGCGGCCGCCGCGCTGGCGGCGGAGGGGATTGGTGGCGACGATGAAGAGCACCTGGGGATCGGTGTCGGGGCCGGGCTTGACCAGGCCGCCCCACCAACCGCGGCGGGTGGCATCGGAGACGTAGTCTTCGAAGGAGCGGGACATGGTTGGGTCGGACCATTCGGCGCGGTTCCAGGTTTCGGCATAGCCGCAGTGGTAGAAGTGGAAGAATGCCGGGGGGCTGGCAGTGCCGGCGGCAAGGCCGCGCTGGAGCAGCTCGTAGCCGAGGATTTCGTCGGAGGCGTCGGGGTCCTGGGAGCGGAGGGTTTCGATGGCGCCTTCGAGGCCTTCCATGACGCGGATGGTTTCGGCGAGGCCGTGGCGTTGCTTCATGCCGAAGAGCATGTAGCCATCGAGGCCGGCCAGGGCGAGGCCCATGATGCCGGTGCCTTTGCGCCCCCAGTTGCCGGTGAGCGCAAGGAGGAGGCACATGGCGCGTTCCATGAGGTCGCCGTGGTAGTACTTGGCGGCGTTGAAACCTTCCAGGATCTTGGTGCGTTTGGAGGCAGCCTGGCGCGCGAGAGTCCGGATGACTTCCGGGTTGACGCCGCAGACCGGGCCTGCTGCTTCTGGCGTGTACTCCGCGAGCCGTGCGCGGAGCAGCTCCCAGGCGGTGGTGACTGTCGCGGTCTGGCCATCGGCGAGGCTGAGGCTGAACTCGCCTTCGAGGGCCGGGTTGGCGCCTTCGAGCAGGAGTGAGCCGCGCGGTGCGGGGGCCACTTCGCCGGTGTTTTCGTCCCACCAGAAGAACTGGTCATCGCGGGTACCGGCGCTCAGCTCAGGGCCGCGGACGAAGCGGCGCGTGTCGGGGTGGACGAGCAACGGGAGGTCGGTCTGGGACTGGACGAATGCGCGGTCGTAGAGCCCTTCTTCGACGATGACCTGGCACATGGCCAGGGCGAGTGCGGCGTCGGTCGCGGGCCGGACGGGGACATAGGTGTCGGCCATGAGCGCGGAGGGGCTGTAATCGGGCGCGATGCAGACGACCTGGGAGCCGTTGTAGCGTGCCTCGTTGATGAAGTGGGCGTAGGGGATGGCGGTGTATGAGGGGTTGGAGTGCCAGATGAGGATGAGCTCGGTGTGGAAGGTGTCGTCCACGGGGCTGGCGCAGGAGAACTTGCCGAAGGTGATGTGGTGTCCGGCAGGGAAATCGTTGATGAGCCCGTTGGCGTCGAGCGTTGTGGCGCCGATGAGCCCGGCGAAGCGGAGGTAGGCCACCTGGGTGAGGAGGCCGCCTTCGACGGTTTCTTCGAAAACGATGGATTCGGGGCCTTCGTAGTCGATGGCTTCGATGATGGCGTCGGCGACTTCGGTGAGGGCTTCGTCCCAGGAGATGCGCTCCCAGTCGCCGGCGCCGCGCTCGCCTTTGCGGCGCATGGGGTAGCGGAGGCGGTCGGGAGAATCGAGCTGGACGCTCCATGCGCTGCCCTTCTGGCAGCTCATGGGGTTCATGTCGGGGACGCCTTCCTCGACGGGGGCGAAAGCAGCGGCCGGCTCTTCGAAGGCGACGGCGCCATCGCGCGCATAGACGCGATAGGGGCATGTGGCCAGGCAGTTGAGGCAATGCGTGCCAAAGGTCGCCCGATCCCACTGCCAGCGGGCACGGTAAGGCAAGGCGGTGTTGGAATTCACAACGCTACAACCAGCAGGGATTAGCCAGCCTGGAGGCTGGCGGCGTATTCAGCATCTGCAAGCACAAAGGAGGCGGTGGTCGCGGCGGCCCACTGCCAGAAGGGCCAGGTGTCCGCAGCGGCGACTTTCTCTTTGAGCCGCGTCATCCATGGTGCGAGCTGGCGCTCGAGGAAATCGTGCTGCGCGCGCTGGAAGGATGCGCGCAGGCGCGGCGAGGAGGAGACCGCTTCCTTGAAGGTGAGGAACTTCATGAATTCGAGCTCGGTGGCCAGGTGGTCGCCGGGCCGCGGGTCTTCGGCCGAGGTGCTGAGGCCAAAGTATTCATAGAAGCGCAGGACCTCTTCGCGGTTGTTCGACGGGCCGCCGTTGTAATGCTCGCTAACGAGCGACACGGGCGGGCCCCCGGTGCCGGGGCCGACTTCGAAGGCCGCCAGGTATTCAGCCTCGAAGGCTTCGCGCGAGGGCTCGTCGAGCGGAGGCTGCTGGCCGAAGTCGAACGCATAGGGCAGCAGCTTCGCGGCATCGGTGAGCTGTGCCGGCCATTCGCCGGTGCTGGCCCAGGCGTGGGTTTCGTCGTCGGGCGAGCCGACGAGGCGGGCCAGGAGCTGGTAGACGCCGGTCCTTGCGGTCGTTTCGTTGTCTTCGAGCTCCTGGTCGGGGAGGGCTTCGCCGTCCATCTTGAGTCCGGCGAGGGAATACACAAACATGTCACGTCTCCTGGTGGGCAGTAGGTTCGGGCGTGAGGGTTGCCGGGTCGACGGTGAACGGGCCAAGGAGCTCGTGCCACCGGTAGGCGATGAGGGTCTTAAGGATTTCAGAGGAGCCACCGGACCGGACGGTTTCCATTTCGCTCTTGAGGGTGGCAAGTGCGTCGTGGACTTCGGGCCCGAAGAGGGACTCCAGGTACTCCTTCGGAATGCGCGGGGTGTCGTGATCGATACTCATATCGTCGCGGAGCCGGTGCGGAGCGAGCGGTGGGACGTAGTAGACATTGGGCTTGGTGCCGGCTTCGGGATGGAGTGGGAGCGCGACGTTCCACTCCTTGACGAGCTTGTGGACCGGGCCTTCGGCGTCGTCGAGGAAGCCGATGAAGACGGCGCGGCCGGGGCACTGGCGAACGCAGACGGGCGCGACGCCGGCTTCGATGCGCGGGAAGCAGCCAATGCACTGCTGGGAGACGTTGCGCTCGTAGTTGAAGTAGATCTTCTTGTAGGGGCAGGCTTCCATGCAGAAGCGGTCGCCCATGCAGACTTCTTCGTCGCGGAGGACAAGGCCGTCGTCGGTCTTGTGGAGGGCGCCGGTGGGGCAGGCTTCCATGCAGGTGGGTTCGCTGCAGTGGTTGCAGATGCGGGGCATGTAGAAGTAGTAGGAGTTCGGCCATTCGCCGGCGCCCTGGTCTTCGTCCCAGTTCATGGCCCAGCGGTTTTCACGCGGTCCCTGGGGTTCGAGGTGGGCTTTGCCGCCGGTGCCGCCGTAGAAGACTTCTTCGTAGTTGTAGTCGAAGCCGCCGCCGAACTCTTCGCGGGTGGGCTGATGGCCGGGGAGGGGCGCGCCGGTCTGCGGGTCCCTGCCGCCGCCCATGGACTCCCAGTCCTTCGGGGTGCCGAGGCCGGGCATGGTGTTGACGGAGCACCACCATTGCTGTTTTTCGCCGTCCTCACGCGTCCAGAGGACCTTGCAGGCAACAGAGCAGGTCTGGCAGCCGATGCACTTATTGAGGTCGAAGACCCAGGCGAGCTGGCGGGAAGAAGTGGGTGCAGTCATTGGTTACTCCTCGGCGGTTTCGAGCTGGAGCCAGTCCTGGCTCACGGCGGCGAGCCCGCCGCGTTCTTCGTTTGAGCCATTCCAGATGGCGACGCCAACTTTGCCTTTGCCGGCCACGGCTTCGGGGCCTGCGAAGACAACGCCCCAGGCGCCGTTGTTGCAGGCGCCCCTGGCGGAGAGTTCGCTTCCGTCGTCCTTGCGGAAGACGCCGGGCCCGCGGGAGACGAGCCGGAGCGGCGAGGGCCGCCCGTCCTCCCAGAACCAGAGGGCCAGGGGCTTTTCGGGATCGCCCATGGTGGCCAGGGCGCCGGTGCCGTTCATGGGGAAGATGGCGCTGGCGGCGTCCTGGAACTCGGCGTTGGGGCGGGGGTCGTCGGGCCATTCAACGCGGATGTAGAGGCGGTCGCCATCGCTGGCGGCGGCGACGCGGGCCTCGACAGTCTGGCCATAGGGCCGGTCTTTCCAGGCGGCGCGGATATAGCGGTTTGGCTGGGCCTCGTAGTCCACCGGGTTGAGGGCCACGGTGGTGGCAGGGAGGGCCGACCATGCCTGGCCCCAGGGGTCGGCGAGGCCCTGGCCTGCGTCGACGCGTTCTACTTTCATTGATGCACCTCTTGAACCTTTTCGAAGTCACAGGGAATCCAGCGGTCGGCGGGGACGGGCTGCCATTCGGCTCCCAGGTGGGAGAGGTGGCCATAGCCACCGGCGAAGCCGATCCACTTGACCATGCCGGGTTCGATTTCGTTGGCGCCGCTCCAGTCCTTGTACTGGAAGCCGGCCCAGCCGTTGTAGGAGATGATCTGGCCGGGGCGGACATTCGGCGCGACCTTGGCGCGCACGAGGAAGGAGCTGACGTCGTTGAAGACGCGGATGAGGTCGTCGTCGGCGACGCCCCGTGCAGCGGCGTCATCGGGGTTGACCATGACATTGGGTTCGCCGCGGTGGGTACCGAGGATGACCCAGTTGCCCTGGTTCATGGTGTGAATGCTCCAGCGGTTGTGGCCGGAGGTCATGCCCAGGGGATAGTCGCCGCCGGACCTGGGGTTGGGCTTGTAAGTCGGCAGCGCCTCGTTGGCTTCGAGGAACCATTCATGGTCGATATAGAACTGGGCGCGCCGGGCATAGGTGGGGAAGGGCGTGCCCTGCTCGGTGTTGTCGCGGAAGGGGGCGTGGGTCTCGTTGGGCTTGATGGGTGAAGCCTGGGCGAGCGCCATGGGCGAGAGGCCCCAGTCGACGAAGCGGACGTGGCCTTTTTCGCGAAGGGTGCGGAGGTTGGTGCCCATGGGGAGGGTGCCGGCCAGGGCGGAGTCGCGGATCTGCTCGTCGTTGAGCCGCTCTTCGTCGAGCAAGAAGCCTTTCATGGAATAGGCGTCCGGCAGGTTGGCATAGCGGCGGGCCTGGCCGGTGGAATCGTTGTACTCTTCGAGGCCGCGTTCGCGGGCACGCTTAGCGATCATGGATGCGAGCGCGTGGAAGATCTGCCATTCGTTGCGGGATTCGCCTGCTGGCGGCGCGGCCTTATCGCTAAAGGTGAGGTTGAGCAGGTGCGGCGTGGGGATATGGAAGCCGATCTTCTCGTAATGCTGGGCGGCCGGCAGGATGTAGTCGCTATAGAGGCCGGTCTGGCTGATGCGGAAGTCGATCGAGACGATAAGGTCGAGTTTCGGCCAGAGGGTGGGGAGCAGCGCGGTCTTGCCGCCGCGGGTGCGGCGCAGCATGTTGCCACCGCATTCGATGAGTATGCGCGGTCGCTCTTCGGTGCGTGGGTGATCCATGCCGTCCCACCAGCCTTTGGCGAGCGCTTCCTGGAAGTACTCGTCGAAGGTGCGTGGGAGGGAGTCGTCGCCCCACCCTTCTTTGTTCCAGCGTTCGTTGTAGCCACCCTGCCAGTACCACCAGAAGGCCGGCGGCGAGGAAGTGGAGCCGGTGGGGTATTCGTCGGCGCCGCGCTGGTCGAGGCCGGGGCGCTGGCCGGAGCGCTGCATCTTCATGGACATCTGGCCGAGGCGCTTGACGGCGATCTCGGTGGTCATGGTGGGGTCGAATGCCTTCATGGCGGAGATTGCTGCATCGCGGCCTGAGAGGACGATCTCAGTATTCGCGGCCCCCGGGCCGGGCTTGTTCGTTGCGATGAAGGCGCCATCGTGCATGCCGGAGGCCCAGCAGCGGATGCCGGTGCCTTTACGGCCCCAGTTTCCGCTAGCGGCGAGAACGAGGGCCTGGGCGCGTTCCATGAGGTCGCCGTGGTAGTACTTGCAGGCGTTGTAGCCGAGCATGATGTTGGTGCGCTTCGTGGCGATCTTGCGCGCGAGCGAACGGACGACATCGGGGTGGACGCCGGTGATAGCCTGCTGTTTTTCGGGGGTGAATTCGCGGTTGAGCTTTTCGCGGAGGATATCGAAGGCGGGCCGCACGGTGACCGTTGAGCCGTCGGCGAGCTGGACATCGTAGGAGCCTTCGAGAGCAACATCGACGCCCTTAAGGAACATGGAGCCGCGGTCGGCGGGGCGCACGCCCTCGCCCGGGACCCAGTGGTACATCTGGTCTTCGAGGCCGCCGCCATCAACGTCGGTCTGGCGGAGGTAGCGCCAGTTGTCGGTGCGGACCAGGAAGCTGAGGTCGGTCTGCTCGCGGATGAAGTCCCAGTGGGCCAGGTTTTCTTCGAACATGACCTGGGCCAGGGCGAGGCCGAAGGCGGCATCGGTGCCGCCGTTGATGGGCACCTGGTAGTCGGCATGGACGTGGGAGGGATTAATGTCCGGGGAGATGTTGATGACTTCGGCGCCGTTGTAGCGGGCTTCGGCGATGAAGTGATAGAAGGGGATGCGGGTGTAGACGGGGTTCATGTGCCAGATGAGCACGACCTCGGAGTGGAACCAGTCATCGGCGGAGGAGACGGCGCTGAAGCGGCCGAAGGTCTCATAGAGGCCGATGGAGAAGTCGTTGATGGAGCCGTTGAGGTCGAGGCCGTGGCCGCCGAGGACGCTGAAGAACTTGTTGGTGGGGATGACGGTGGCCATCTCGGGCGTGCCTTCGTGAACGATGGTTTGCGGGCCGTCTTCCTCGATGGCGTCGATGATGCGGTCTGCAATATCGGCGAGGGCTTCGTCCCAGGTGACGCGATTCCACCGTCCTTCGCCGCGTTCGCCGACTCGCTTGAGGGGATACATGATGCGGTCGGGGCCATAGAGCGACTGGCTCCACGCCGCGCCTTTCTGGCAACCCATGGGGTTGAAGTCGGGCACACCGGGTTCGATGGTGTCGAAGCTGCCGGACTGCTCTTCCCGCAGGACCATGCCGTCTTTGACGTAGACGCGCATGGGGCAATTGCCGGGGTAACAGTCCACGCAGTGGGTGCCCCAGAAGACGCCGTCCCATTCCCACTTTTTGCGGTAGAGGTCCTGGGGGCCGCTGTAAACCGCTGATGAATCTGCTGTGGTGCTCATGCCGCCGATAATGGGGCCGCGGCATCGAGGGGGGTTATGACTGTGGTCATATGGGCTAAATCAGTTGGGGGAGCGGGTGGTTGGCGGCGGATGGCGCGGTCAACTGGCATGAGCAGCCACGGGCTCTTGTGCGCTGCAGGACGCGGGCGCCTGGAGGCAGGCGAGGTCGGCGGCGGCGAATGCGCCGATGGAATTGGTAGCCCAGGCCCAGAAGCCGAGCCTGTCGCTTGCGTTCACGCGGTCGCGCAGCCGGGGAAGCCAGGGGATGAGCATCCTTTCGAGGAAATCGCGCTGTGCGGCACGGAAGGTTTGCTGGAGCCGTGGGGAGCAGGCTGCGGCCTCGCTGAAGGTGAGGTGTCGCATGAATTCGAGCGCGGTGGCCAGGTGGCCTGCGGGGCGGGGGTCTTCGGGCGATAGCGCCATGCCGTAGTACTCAAAGAAGTGGGCGACTTCTTCGCGGTGGCGGTCGCCGTCTGCTTCGTCGAACCAGGCATCTGCGATAAGCGGGGCGATGCCGCCGGCGCCTTTGTGATCGCCAAAGAGGCGCGCGTATTCACGGTGGAACTGTTCGAGGGAGGCGCCAGGAGGGAGCGCGGGCTTACCGAAGTAGACGGGGTAGCTGAGCAG
>SLAK01000094.1 GCA_007126855.1 Dehalococcoidia bacterium
CCGCCACCGCCGCCGCGCCGGACCGGCGGGACGTAGCCACGCAGGCGCTGGCTGTTCAGGGCGACGGACAGCGAGCTGAGCGCCATCAGCGCCGCCGCGAGCTCGGGGCTCACGATCTGGGCGAAGAAGGGGTAGATGAGGCCAACGCCCAGCGGGATCGCCAGCGTGTTGTAGCCGAAGGCCCAGACCAGGTTTTCGCGCACAGTCCGCATGGTCGCGCGGGCGATCTGGACCGCCGCGATGACATCGAGCAGGTCGTCCTTGACCAGGATCACATGGCCCGTTTCCTTGGCCACGTCGGTCCCAGCGCCCATGGCGATGCCCACGTCGGCCTGGGCGAGCGCGGGCGCATCATTGATACCGTCGCCGACCATGGCGACGCGGTAGCCCTCGGCCTGGAGCTTCCGTACCTCTTCGGCCTTGTCCTCGGGCAACACTTCAGCGAGTACGCGATCGATGCCCAGCTTTTCCGCGATGGCTTCAGCGGTGCGCTGGTTGTCGCCTGTGAGCATGGCTACCTTGATGCCCATGCGCTGCAGGTCGCGAACGGCGCGCGTGGTGGTGGGGCGGAGTGTGTCAGCAACGGCGACCAGGCCGAGCAACTGACCGTCGGCAGCGGAGAACATCACCGTTTTGCCCTCAGCTTCCAGCCGCTCGGCTTCTGCCATGGCGGCGTCGAGCGAAACGCCCCTCGACTCCAGCAGCCGCCGGTTGCCGATCAACACGTCCCGGCCGCTGACACGCGCCTCGATCCCGTGGCCGGGGACTGCTTCAAATTCCGTCGCTTCTTCCAGCGCCAGTCCGCGGCCCCGGGCCGCTTCGACTATGGTCTCGCCCAGCGGATGCTCGGAGCCCCGCTCCGCGGAAGCAGCAAGCCGCAGTACTTCATCGTCGGAAGCACCGAAGGCCACGACGTCGGTCACGGACGGCTCGCCGCGGGTGAGTGTCCCGGTCTTATCGAAGACGACGACCTGGACCCGAGAAGCGGCCTCGACGGCGTCGCCGCCCTTGAACAGTATCCCGTGCTCGGCTGCCTTGCCCGTGCCGCCCATGATGGCGGCGGGCGTGGCCAGGCCAACCGCGCAGGGGCATGCGATGACCAGCGTGGTAATCGAAATGATGAGCGCGAAACCGAACACGCCGACCGCCGCAAGGTTGTAGGGCGTCAGCACCAGGCTGCTTTCCGGCGTGAACCAGAGGTCGTAGCCAACAAAGAACCAGAAGAGGAACGCCGTTGCCGACAGCAAGAGCACGCCGACGATGAAGCTGCCGGCCACGCGATCGGCAAGGCCCTGGATGGGCGCGCGGGACGTCTGGGCGTCCTCGACCAGCTTGATGATCTGCGATAGCGCGGTGTCGCGGCCGACGCGGGTAGCCCGGAAGCGGAAGCTCCCGGTCTTGTTCATGGTGCCGCCGATGACTTCGTCGCCGGGCTGCTTCTCCACGGGGATGCTTTCGCCGGTGATCATGGCCTGGTCCACCGACGAATAGCCCTGCTCGACGACGCCGTCGACCGGGATGCTCTCGCCGGGGCGGACCACCAGGATGTCGCCCTCCGCCACTTCCTCGACCGGGACTTCGACCTCTTCGCCGTTCCGAAGCACACGGGCTTGCTTCGGCTTCAGGCGCATCAGCCGGCGGATGGCATCGGACGCGCGGCCGCGGGTCAGCGCCTCCAGGTAGCGCCCGAGCACGATGAACGCGGTGAGGAAGGCTGCGGCCTCGTAGAAGGCCAGTCCTTCACCACCGAGCCCGGCATCGGGCCAGAAGGTGTTCACCACGGCCACCAGGTAGGCCGTCCCAATGCCCACGGCGTACAGCAGGTTCATGTCGGCGTTGCCGCGCGGAACGCCGCGCGCCGCATTGACGAAGAACTGGCGCGCCGGGCCGAGGATGATGGGCGTGGTAAGCGCGAACATCACGAGCTTGCTGTGCAGGAAACCGGGGATAATCGCCGAGAAGATCCAGTAGGGCTCGAGCATGCCGACCATCACGAGCGTTGCCAGCGGCCACGCAATAAGCACGTTGTTGCGCTGGCGGCGCAGCTCCTTCTGGCGCGCCTCCTGCTCCCGATCGAGCGCTTCTTCCTGCTCCACCGTGCCGAGTACGCGATAGCCCGCATCTTCGACGGCGGTGCGCAGGTCGCTCATCGTCACCGCGCCGCCGACGTACTCAACCGTGGCACGCTCGGTCGCGAGGTTCACCGAAGCGGCAACAACGCCGTCGACTTCCTTGAGCGCGTTCTCCACGTGCGAGACGCAGGAAGCGCAGGTCATGCCGCCGATGCTAAGGACGGTCCGTTCCCGGCCGGCTTTGTAGCCGGAGCCATCGATGGCACGCGCCAGGTCGCCCACGCGCACCCGCTCGGGGTCGAAGGCGACCATCGCCTTCTCGGTGGCCAGGTTCACGCGGGCCTCTCGCACGCCTTCCACCTCGCGCAGCGTCTCTTCGATATGCGCGACGCAGGCCGCACAGGTCATTCCCTGCACGGGCAGCGTGACTTCCCTGGCTCCTTCATCAGCCATGTCGAAAACCTCCGGGGACACGCCCCTATGAGGAGCCTTCCGCGGGTCCCTGGACCTTGTAGAGACGGAGCAGCTCGTTGATGGCGCGCTCGGATTCGCCCTGTGTCATCTGCTCGAGGACGTGCGTACGCAGATGCCCCTCGAGCACCAGCGTGTCGAGACTTCGCAGCGCCTTCTGGATAGACAGCGAGAGGTCCAGCACGTCCATGCAATAGCGGTCCTCTTCGATCTGCCGCTGCAGGGCCTCGACCTGCCCGGCGATGATGCGAAGCCGTCGCTGCGCCTGTCGTTGTGTTTCTGGAAGCATAGCTATACCCTACCCCCCTATGCCATCTTGCGCAATACGGGGCACGAGAGATGCCCCTAGCGCGATGCTCACCTAGTATGCCGCGTGAGCGCCCAACAAACGCACGAGGTTCGCCGCATATGACCGCTAACGGACCGCGACGCCTTGAAGGCGAGCTGCTGACCGAATGCGCCGGGTGGATCTGGGAGCAGATGCAGGAAGAGGGCTACATGCTCGCCGGCGAACTGGTCGAGCTCGTGCTCGAAACCGAGCGCGAGCTGGCCATCCAGGGCGAGCCGCTGGACACCATCGCAGCACGGCTCGACACCGAATTCGTCAATCGCGGCATCTCGGCAAGCCCGGCGCCATTCGAGGCCAGGCTCATCCGCGTCGTCCTCGAGTGGGAAGACGAGTTTCTCGGCTTCGCCGGGATCCCCCGCGCCGAAAGCTAGCGAAGTTGACGCCATCTTGCCTGCTGCCAGACACTGCGCTTATCTCTCGTCTTTCCGGGGGTGCCGGTGCGCGAATAAATCCTCAAGGCCAGTGAGAGCGACAGGTTGAAGCGCCAGGTCCGCAGGCATCGCCCCGCGGATGACGAGGTGGGGGCAGCATCGAAACATTCGGCGGGTGGCCCCCCGGCCGCACAGTCGTGAGGTGGCGCACAAACCAGGCAGGGCAACCGCCTGACAAAAGCGCCGCCACGTGCAGGGGTTTCGCACGCCCCTGGGAAGTCTCTCCACACACCACGGCTAACGCGCTGGCAACCGCAGCATCGCGGTGGCCGCAGGATTTTGCGGGCTGGCGAGGCATGCCGGCCGGGAGGCTCACTATGTGCGGAATCGTTGGCTACACGGGTCCACAGGACGCCGTGCCAATTCTCCTTGAAGGTTTGCGCGACCTTGAATATCGCGGCTACGACTCAGCCGGCGTGGCATTTATGTCACGCGATGGCGCCTTCTCCATCATCAAGCGCGCCGGAAAGATCAGCCGGCTCGAAGAGGCGCTCGCCGGCAACCAGCGCGACGCGTCCTCCGCAGGCATCGGCCACACACGGTGGGCCACCCACGGCAAACCCACAGACCTGAATGCACACCCCCACACCGGCGCGAACAACCGCGTCGTGGTCGTCCACAACGGCATTGTCGAAAACTATGCGGAGCTCCGGCGCGAGCTCACATCAAACGGCGTATCGTTCTCGTCCGAAACCGACACCGAGACCATCGCGCACCTTGTCGAGCAGGCGATGGAAGACGGTCACGATCTGACCTCGGCCCTTCGGGCTGCCGCGCGGCGCCTGGAAGGCTCCCAGGCCATCGTCGCGATGAGTGCGGCGGAGCCCGGGGTGCTGGCGGCCGCGCGCCTCGGCAACGCGGGCGGCGTGGTCATCGGCACGGGCGATGGCGAAAACTTCGTTGCGAGCGACCTGGCGGCGGTCCTGCCCCATACCCAGCGCGTGCTCTTCCTGGCGGACCGGCAGTTCGCGCGCGTCAGCCCCGGCGAGGTCCGGGTGACCGACGCCGACGGCGACCCCGTCGACGCCCGGCCCAAAAACGTGCCGATCGACCCCATGAGCGCCCTCAAGGGGCAGTACCCGCACTTCATGCTCAAGGAAATCATGGAGCAGCCAGCCGCCCTTTCGGACACCATCCAGAGTCTGGTCACCGTCGAACCGCCGGAGATCCGGCTGGACGACCTTGGCCCGGCCGCCGGCCGGCTGGCCGATGTCGAACGCGTTGTGCTCATTGGCATGGGCACGAGCCTGCACGCGGCCATGCTGGGGCGCTACTTCGTCGAGCGTTACGCGGGCGTGCCCGCCGAGGCCGATAACGCAAGCGAATTCCGCTACCGCGGGCCGGTCATCGACGAGCGCACGCTTGTTGTTTCGGTTAGCCAGTCTGGTGAGACTGTCGACGTGCTCGAGGCCATGAACGTGGCCAGCCAGCAGGGCTGCCTGCAAATCACCATCTGCAATACCGAGGGCGGCCAGACAACGCGCGTCGCCGACGGCACCGTGTACACGCGCGCCGGCCTGGAGCGCGGCGTGGCCAGCACCAAGTGCTTCACCGCATCGCTGGTCGCGCTCTATGCCCTGGCAATGAAGCTCGGCGAGGCAAAGGGCCGCCTTGCATCCGGCGAGATCCGCGCCGGGATCGAAACGCTGGTGCGGGTCCCTGAGGATGTCGCCGAACTGCTGCGCGGCGAGGACTCGCTCGGGCGAGCCGCCCGGGAGCTCTCGCAGGCGCAAAATATGCTCTTCCTTGGCCGCGGTCTCGCCTATCCCGTCGCAATGGAAGGCGCGCTGAAGATGAAGGAAGTGAGTTACATCCACGCCGAAGGTTACGCAGCGGGTGAGATGAAGCACGGCCCAATCGCGCTCATCGCACCGGGATTCCCCTCGGTGGTGATCGCCACGAGGAACGCGCTGCGCCAGAAGATCATCGCCAACATCGAGCAGCTACAGGCGCGCGGCGGGCGGGTACTCGCACTTATAAGTGAAGGTGACGCCGAGATCCGCACGCTCGCCGACGACAGTTTCGAACTCCCGAATGTGGAAGATGCGATGGAGCCGCTGATGGCCGCGGTCATCCTGCAATGCCTCGCCTATCGCGTCGCAATCATTCGCGGCTGTGATGTCGACCAGCCGCGCAATCTCGCGAAAACGGTCACGGTGGAATGATCGGATGCCTGGCAACCGGGCACCGGAACGAGCACACAGCCACACACCAAGAACATATTTATGTCATGCCGAAGCGTTCTGTATGAGGATTGCCGCCACGACCGTATAATGGCGGCGACCCGGACAGACGACGCCGGCCAGGCCAAAAGGGGCAGCCCGGAGGTATCAACAGGATGGTGAGCATTACGAAGGCCGTCGTGTGGTTCAACGAAGTCGGCCGCGACGACCTGGGAACGGTTGGAGGCAAGGGAGCAAACCTCGGCGAACTCACCCGAGCCGGCATCCCTGTCCCTCCTGGATTCATCGTGACCGCCGACTCCTACTATCTCTTCATCCAGCAAAGCGGTCTGGAGCCGCTTATCCGTAAGGACCTCTTCGGCCTCGATGTCCAGGACTCGAGGCTGCTCAACGAGCGCGCCGCAAGCATTCGCCAGCGCATCATGGATGCGCCCATGCCGCCGGACATTGCCCGGCAAATCCGCGAAGCCTACCGGGAACTCGGCGAAGGCCCGGTCGCCGTCCGCAGCTCCGCCACGGCTGAGGACCTTCCCGAGGCGAGCTTTGCCGGCCAGCAAAGCACCTACCTGAACGTCGTCGGCGAAGACAACGTGGTGCGCGCGGTGCAGGCCTGCTGGGCATCGTTGTTCGAAGCCCGCGCCATGTTCTACCGCGAAGAGGCGGGCTATGACCACGTGAAGGTCGGCCTGGCCGTGCCCGTGCAGCGCATGGTCCAGTCGGAAAAGTCAGGTGTCATGTTCACCGTGGAACCGGTCAGCTCCGACCCCGGGAAGATCACCATCGAGGCGGTCTACGGACTGGGCGAGGCGATCGTCTCGGGCGAGGTCTCCCCGGACCTGTATATCGTCGATAAGGAGTCGCTCCGGGTCGTCAGCAGCTCAGTCGCTCCGCAGGACCGCATGATCGTGCGTTCCGAGGGCTCTGACGGCGCGCACGAATCGGCGAATGCCTGGGTGCCCGTGCCGGAGCCCCTTCGCGAACAGGCAAAACTCGACGAAGCGGACATCCGGGAACTCGCGCGCATCGGCCGCAACGTCGAAGACCACTATGGCAGCCACCAGGACATCGAGTGGGCCTACGAACACGGCAGCTTCTACCTCACCCAGTCGCGCCCTGTCACCACCATGCGGGAAATGGCGCCGCAGGAGACCGAGGAAGAGGAAGAGCTGGCCCCGGTACTGCTTTCCGGGCAGCCCGCCAGCCCCGGGGTGGGCTTCGGCGTGGTGCGCGTGGTCCAATCTCCGTCGGAAATCGACATCGTGAAGAAGGGCGATGTGCTCGTCGCCGAGATGACGACGCCGGACTTCGTGCCCGCGATGAAGCGGGCTTCGGCCATCATCACCGAGCGCGGCGGGCGCACCTGCCACGCCGCCATCGTCAGCCGCGAGCTGGGCATCCCCTGCGTGGTCGGCGCGGCAAACGCCACCACCGCGCTACCGGTGGATTCAGCGGTCACCGTCGATGGGCAAAAAGGGAACGTCTACGAAGGCAAGGCGGAAAAGCGCCTGGCCTGGGCCGAGCGTGAACGCAAGCGCTGGGAGCAGGCAGCAGCCATCGCAACGACCACGAAGCTGTTCGTGAACCTGGCGGAGCCTGAGCTCGCCGAGCATGTCGCCAAGCGGCGCGTGGACGGCGTTGGTCTCCTCCGCGCCGAATTCATCGTTGCCCAGATCGGCGTGCACCCGCGTACCTTTATCGAAGAAGGGCATCCGGAGGAATACACCCGCCAGCTTGCCGCGGGCATTCGAGAATTCTGCCGCGCTTTCGCACCGCGGCCGGTTGTCTACCGGCTCACCGACTTCAAGACCAACGAATACGCGAACCTGCGCGGCGGCGACAAATACGAGCCGCACGAAGAAAACCCGATGATCGGCTTCCGTGGCGCCAGCCGCTACATCCATGAACCCGAGGTGTTCAAGCTCGAGATCGACGCCATCAAGCAGGTGCGCTCAGAGTTCACCAACCTCTACGTCATGGTGCCCTTCGTGCGTAGCCCGGACGAGCTCCGCGGTGTGAAGAAGTTGCTTGCCGAACATGGCCTCGTGCGCAGCGACGACTTCAAGCTCTGGATGATGGTGGAAGTGCCTTCGAATGTCATAGCCCTCGATGCATTCATCGATATCGGCATCGACGGCATCTCCATCGGCTCGAACGACCTGACCCAGCTCGTACTCGGCATCGACCGTGACAGCGAACAGCTCGCCGAAAGCTTCGATGAGCGCAACGAAGCCGTGATGACCGCCATCCAGACAGCCGTCACCGGCGCGCGCCGCCGCGGGCTCACCGTGTCCATCTGCGGGCAGGCGCCAAGCGTCTATCCCGAAGTCACCGAGCGGCTCGTCGAATGGGGCGCGACCAGCGTCAGTGTCAGCCCGGACATGATCGACCAGACGAGAGAGATCATCGCGCAGGCCGAACGCAAGCTTGGCCGCGCGCCGCGGTCCTGAGCCCTCCGCACCGTAGAATGGACGGCGTGGACCTCCACCGCGTACGCCGTGAACTCGAAGAGCGGGAAGAACAGCTCAGCGGCTTCGCTGCTCGAACGTCCACCAGCAAAGGGCGAAAGCGGCCTGAGCAGCCCTCGCCGCTACGTACCGAATACCAGCGCGACCGCGACCGCATCCTGCATACGAAGGCCTTCCGCCGCCTGAAACACAAGACGCAGGTGTTCATCGCGCCGCAGCTCGACCATTTCGTCACGCGGCTCACCCACACGCTGGAAGTGGCCCAGGTCGCCCGCACAATCGCCCGGGCGCTCAACCTCAATGAAGACCTGGCCGAAGCGGCTGCGCTCGGCCACGACATCGGCCACGGCCCCTTTGGCCACGCCGGCGAAGAAGCCCTGGCCGAATGCCTCCCCGAGGGCTTCCGGCACAACTACCACTCCGTGCGTGTCCTGGATGTGCTGGAAAACAACGGTCAGGGCCTGAACCTGACCCACGAAGTGCTCAATGCCGTAGAGCGCTCCAGCAAGGCGCGCGAGGACATCCTGGCCGACGCCTGGGGCGTGCCCGACACGCTGGAAGGCCAGGTGGTGAAGACGGCCGACGCCGTCGCCTACATTAACCACGATATACTCGACGCAATCCGCGCCGGCGTCATCGAAGAAGGCGACCTGCCCGGCTCCACCCGCCGCGAACTCGGCACCAC
>SLAK01000195.1 GCA_007126855.1 Dehalococcoidia bacterium
CACCTACGTCCCACGCGAGAACTGCGACACGCCGGACGCCGAATGGAAAGACTACTTCGAAGACCATCTCCCCCGCGACCAGCAGGAGCGCCGCCAGGCCCGGAGACACTGATCGCGGGTCCGGCGGCAGATCGCTCGTAAGCTAGAAGCTGCACTACCCTTTCCCTGACGTGTACCAGCGTTGGATTGCCCCCATCCGGGACTGGTTCAGCACCCCGGCCCGGCAGGCCTATGGCTATGCAGGTCTCGGCATCGCCGGTGTCGGGCTCGGCGTTCTCGGAGTGTTCCTGCTGCTGGGCGGCGGCGGTGACCAGCAGTTCGTCGCCAGCAGCCCGCTTGAAGAAGATCGGGCCTCGCCAACGCCGGCGGTGCAACCTACGGTTGCGCCCACCGAGCCCCCACCACCATCCCCTCCCACCGTCGATACCCCAACGCCTGAGCCCACGGTGACAGAAACACCCACCCCCACCCCGGAAAGCGTAACGGCCCCTCCAACGCCAACCCCGGTGCCGCCTACTCCCACTCCGACGACGGCGCCTCCCACGCCCACGACCACGCCCACCCCGGAGCCGATTGTCGCCGGCGGCGACTACTGCCACACCATCGACTCGGCGACGCTGCCAACAACAGTCGGCGGGAGCATCACCCTGGGTGGCGAGCCTGCACCGCCGGGCACTGTCGTATCACTAGCGTTCGATGGTGTCGCCGGGCCATCGACCCAGGCCGTTGTTGAAGACGGCGTTGCCAGCTTCGCCATTGACTATGCACCCGGGCCCGATGATTGTGCCAACCGCATGGGCGCCGCGGTCACCGTGGTAGTAAATGGCGTCGCCTACCCGACCGGCCATAGTGTCGATGGTGATCCCGGCCTCGTATTGGTCCACATCGAAGGCTGATCGCGACGGAATAGCGCCCCTGGCCTCATCGCTTCAGGATCCCCTCGCGCTTCTCCTCTTCGTAGAGACGCTCGACCACGAATTCTTTGAGCAGCGTCTGGTAGCCCTTGTGCTTCTTCTTCGCCAGCGTCTTCAGCCGTGAGATGACGTCCTCGTCGAAGCGCACCGCGACCGACTTCGTCCGCGGCCGGGGCGGCGGCAGCCAGTCGTCCTCCGTGATAGGTTCGACTTCCGCAAAGAAGCCTTCGCCGAGCGAGTGTGTGCCCCAAAATTCCGCTTCTTCGGCTTCCGTTTCAAAGTCCGGAATCTCGGCAAGGCTCTGGATTTCCTTCAGTTGCTTTCGCGGCTCTTTGTTCATTGGCGGTTGCGTCCTCGAAAATGGCGGCGCTCCCGTAAGGTTGCATCGCGGGCTGTCACTTACTCGCACCAGTCGCGACTCCCGTCGAGTGTACACGACCAGGATAAGTCGTCCTGGAGCTGTCCTCCCAAGGAGCGCCCGCCGACGTTCCCGGTCTTGGCGCGCGGGATACATCACACGCGCCGGGTCCTCCATCGCCTCTTCGGCCTCTTCCGGCGTTACCCCATGCCGGGCGATGTGTTCGACATTCGCGTCATCCCAGTCGAAGCCGCTCACGAATCAGTATATACCATGGCAGCTACAGGCGCGCCCACTCCGTCGGCCAGTTCGGATGCCATGGGCGCTCACACTCGAACGCCGCCGCCATCTGCAACACCAGCTCGTCCCGGTGCCGCGGCCCCACGATCTGCAGCCCGAGGGGCAGCCCCGCCTTCGAAATACCCGCCCGCACCGTCGCCGCCGGGTGCCACGACAGGTTAAACGGGATCGTGAACGACGCCACTGCAACCGGCGGGCACCGCTTCCCTTCGATTTCCGTCGGCCACGGCCCCTTCGCAGGCGGCGGGTCGAACGGCACCGTCGGCGTGATCAGCACGTCGTATTCCTCGAACATCTCGGCGCACCACGCGTTCAGCCGCGCTCGCGCCTCCGCCATCGCGCCCCATGCCTCGGGCGTCATGTCCCGGCCCGATTTCACCCCGGCGATGTACTGGCGGCCGAACTCGTGCTCGTGCTCTGGCAATAGCTTGTGCAGATGCGAAAGCTGCAGGAAGTTGCCCAGCATCGTCCATTCCGGCCCCATCTGTGGCGGCCCGCCCTTCACGTCGCCAACCGTGTGCCCAAGCCGCTCGAACAGCTTCACCCCGTCCTCCACCGCAGCTTCCACATCCGATTGCACCGCCGCATAGTCCAGGTCCGGCGAATAGCCGATGCGCAGGCGCGGCGGATCTTCCTTCAGCCTGTCCACGTACCGGTATCCCGGGTGCGGCAGGCTGTTCGGGTCATAGGGCGAAGGCCCCGCCACCTGGTCCAGGAACAACGCCCCATCGGCCACCGTCCGCGTCAGCGGACCATAGTGCGACGTATCGCCGAAGTCCCAGCGTGTAGACGGCCCCATCGGCACGCGCCCGAACGAGGGCTTCAGCCCGAAGGTCCCCGTGAAGCTTGCCGGGATGCGTATGCTCCCGCCCCCGTCGCTCGCCGTCACCAGCGGCAGCACACCACCGGCGACAGCCGCCGATGAGCCACCGCTCGAACCGCCCGGCGAGCGGTCCAGGTTCCACGGGCTGCGCGTCGCGCCGAACACCAGGTTCTTCGTCAGCGCCGTCCAGCCAAACTCCGGCGTGTTGGTCTTCCCGAGCACAATCGCGCCCGCCGCACGCAGCCGCGCCACCTGCGTCGAATCCTGTTTCGCCACGTTGTCCTTGAACGGCAGCGACCCCATGGAGGTCACCAGCCCCTCGACATCCTCGAGGTCCTTCACGCCCAGCGGGATGCCTTCCAGCGGCCGGCCGTCCCCCCGCGCGAGGCGCTCTGCCGCCGCTTTCGCATCGGCCATCAGCGCGTCCCGGTCGCGCATCGCGACAACAGCGTTCAGGTCCGGGTTCGTTTCGTCGATCCGCGCCAGCGTGGCTTCCATCAGCTCCACCGGCGAAGCCTTCTTCGCGTGGAGCGCCTCCGCCAGTTCGGTGAGCGACATTGTGAGCAGTTCGTGGACCATATGCGAGCCTCCTTGGTTGGCCCGCATTCTACGCACTATCGGCGGCGCGGATCGTCAGGGATTCTACCGCCGGTATCGCCTGCCCCGGTCGCGGCCACCCGCCTGGCTGCGTCCCCAGCGCATCGGCCCGCCGCGGCCCGCCACCGACGCGAACGCCGACAGTTCCTCCTCGTCGCTGTCCAGCAGCGTGCGCCGCAATTCCACGATCTGGTCCCGAAGCGCCGCGGCCTTCTCGAACTCCAGGTTCTTTGCTGCCGTCTTCATCGCTGATTCGAGGTCCTTCACGGTCCGCAGCAGCTCGTCCTTCGGCATCTCCTTCACGCCGCCGTCGTACTCCGCCTGCTCTTCCGCCACCATCCGCACGCGGTCGGTAATGTCGCGGATAGCCTTCGTGATGCCCCGCGCTTCGATGCCGTGCTCCTCGTTGTAGCGCCTCTGGATATCCCGGCGCCGGTACGTCTCGTCGATCGCTCCCTGCATGCTCTTTGTCACCGTGTCGGCGTACATGATCACGCGCCCTTCGATATGCCGCGCCGCGCGCCCCACCGTCTGGATAAGCGAGCGGTTCGACCGCAGGTACCCCTCTTTGTCCGCATCCAGAATGCAGACCAGCGACACCTCAGGCAGGTCCAGCCCCTCCCGCAGCAGGTTGATGCCAACCACCACGTCGTACACGCCCAGGCGCAGGTCCCGCAGGATCTCCACCCGGTCCAGCGTCTCCACCTCCGAATGGAGATAGTGAGTCTTTATGCCCATCTCCTTCAGGTAATCCGCCAGGTCTTCCGCCATCTTCTTCGTCAGCGTCGTCACCAGCACCCGCTGGCCCTTGTCCACCGTCTTCCTGATCTCGGCCATCAGGTCGTCGACCTGGTTCTTCGTCGGGCGCACCTCGATCTCCGGGTCCAGCAGGCCGGTTGGCCGGATGATCTGCTCCACCACCTGCGACGACTTCTCTAGCTCGTAATCGCCCGGCGTCGCGCTCACATAGATGACCTGGTTGATGTGCTGGTTGAACTCTTCGAAAGTCAGCGGCCGGTTGTCCACAGCGCTTGGCAGCCGGAAGCCGAAATCCACCAGCGTGTCCTTTCGCGCCCGGTCGCCGAAATACTGCCCCTGCACCTGTGGCAGCGTGATGTGCGACTCGTCAACGATGAGCAGCCAGTCGTCCGGGAAGTAGTCCAGCAGGCACCAGGGCGTCGAGCCCGGCTCGCGCGCCTGCAGGTGCCGCGAATAGTTCTCCACCCCGGCGCAGAAGCCCGTCTCGCGCATCGACTCGATGTCGTATTTCGTGCGCTCCTCCAGCCTTGCCGCCTCCAGGATCTTGCCCTGATTCTTCAGCCGTTCGAGCTGCTCTGCCAGCTCTGCCTCGATCCCCTGGATCGCCTTGTCCATCCGTTCCGATGTGGTCACCCAGTGCCGTGCCGGGTAGATATCGACGAAGTCGCGCTCCGACAGGATCTCCCCGGTGAGCGGGTCGAGCTCCACAATCCGCTCAACCTCGTCGCCGAAGAAGTCGATACGCACGGCCAGCTCGTCGTAGCTCGGGAGAAGCGTCAGCGAATCCCCGCGCAGCCGGAATTTCCCGCGCACCAGGTTCATGTCGTTGCGCTCGTATTGCATGCCGACCATCCGCCGGATCGCCTCGCTCCGGTTGAAGCGCTGCCCTTTGCGGAAACTCAGCACAAACTCCTGGTACTGCGCCGGCTCGCCCAGACCGTAGATGCAGCTCACGCTCGCCACGATGATCACGTCCCGCCGCGTGAACAGCGAGCGAGTCGCCGCGTGGCGCAGCTTGTCGATTTCCTCGTTGATGTCCGCGTCTTTTGCGATGTACGTATCCGTCCGGGGGATGTACGCCTCCGGCTGGTAATAGTCGTAGTAGCTCACGAAGTACTCGACGGCGTTCTCCGGGAAGAAATCCTTCAACTCGCTGCAGAGCTGCGCCGCAAGCGTCTTGTTATGCGCCAGCACCAGCGTCGGACGCCCCACCTGGGCCACCACATTCGCTATCGTGAAGGTCTTTCCCGAGCCGGTCGCGCCGAGCAAGGTCTGGTAGCGGTACCCTTCATTCAGTCCCTTGGCCAGCGCCTCGATCGCCTCCGGCTGGTCACCCGTCGGCGCCCAGTCAGCCGCAAGCTTGAACGGGGATGGTTCACCCGAGATCGTCGCCGTCGACATAGCTCGAGTGTAGCAGGCAGGCCCCGCACGCCACCGCCAGAACGGCACAAATCTTTGCGCCGTTGTTAGGCGGAAAGACTACACATAAAGAACCGCCGTGATACGATCGCCCGTGCCGGATTTCAGTGAGCAGCTGAAAGACGGGGCGATTCGGGCGGGGTGAATGGCCGCAATCGCGCACAAGCGCTGATCCGCGCATTGCACCCACGAGCGAACCCCCTGGCAACCGGGACCGTCTCAAACGAGCCGGGCCCGCTAAGCCCCACAGGGACCCGGCCTGTCCCTGTGCATGGAGGGATGGCTTGAAATTCGTCCTCCGCTATTGGACCCGGCGTTCCGCGTCCACCATTGCCCTGCAGTGTACGCAACACCCGCGCGCCATCTGTGCCGCCGCCCGCCGGCTGCGCCATGAAGCGGCTGAACGCGATTGGACTATCTATGGCGAAGCATTTCTCCGGTTGAATAGTCGTGGTGATACGACGCTGCACCTCCCGGTGCGCCTTGGAAACGATAGGCCCTGCTTTCCCCTGGCTACCGGCAGGATTGATTACGGCCCCGTTGTCGCCGCATACGAAGTGCCTGTGAGGGAGACCGGGCGGGTCGTCAAGGCCATGACGGACTACATAACAGGGCACACCGGCATGACAGGGCCCGTCGAATACCACTTCGACCCCTCCGTAGGGCGCACCGAGGGCCTCGTAGTCGTCCCCGTTACCGAGCACCCTGTCGACAAACTGGCATATATCTCAATACTCGATGCCGTCACCGGGTAACCCGGTCCACCCACCGTCTGTCAGCGGTTAAGGAAAACGCGATCTTTTTGCTTGTCGCGCCGGGAGACGCTGTGATATACCGGATCGAGCAATAGCCGAGTCCCGCATGCGCGGGAACGGGGGAACCAATCCTTGGGGTGTATTGCACGGCTTCCGTGCATAGGCGACTTCCGACGCCGAACCCGTCAGCTAACCCCGTAGGCTTTCGGAGGCGCGCACAGCATCAAAGCTGTGCAGCCTCCTCGCTTATGGCTATCGAACAACGGTGGCATTTGCGAAAGGAGGTCTTTGCAATGGGATACCAACCCACCCGGCGTGGCCCCGTGACTGCTAGATCACACTGCTGAGCCTCGGGGCGCCCTGCTACCGAATCCCCACCAAACAGACAGGCCCTGGATCACCGTGTGCCTGGATCCGTCGCGTAGCCACCGCTACGCCTTTCGTTACCCCCGCGGAAGGAGATAGGCGAAAACGCTATGACGTTGCACCCCGCATCCGAACTCACCGCCAGCCGTGCTGAAGGCCATGAAAGCCTTTCAACCTGTCGCCGCCTGGTGGAAACTGCTTCCAACGCTATCGCTCACGAGCCTAACCGCATGGGCGCCTGGCGCCTCGTTGGTGCTCTCCTCGACGCGCGCAAAGCGTTCCAGTCTCACATGGCCCTGTGCCGTTCGTCCCACGGGCCGCTTGTCCACATCGGCGAAAGCAGCCCCCGGCTGCAGCCAGCCGTCCACAAGGTCCTGGACGACCACCGGAATATCATCGCCCGCTTCGATGATCTGATTGCCCTCGCCAGCCGGGAAAAAGCCACGAACGCTGGCTCCGCCCGGCGTTTACGGGTCGCGGCTGTCCACGCGGACGCCGCGCTCGCTGCCTATGAGCGGCGCTTCCACGACATCGTCTACGAGTGGAGCAACCGCGATCTCGGGGGCGAAGCCGGATAGGCCGTCGCTCCTCCATCCACACCGACAGGAGGTCGTCATGACCACAACCCGCAACGACGGGGCGCCCAGGTATCGCGCCTATACCCTGAACAACTTCTCCAGCATTCCGCAATATGAGCGGCTCACCCGGGCCCAGCGGGAAGCTGTTGAAACTGTTGGCCACGTGCTGCCCTTCAAAACCAACAGCTACGTGGTGGACCAGCTCATCGACTGGGACAAGCTGCCCGACGACCCCATGTACGTGCTCACCTTCCCGCAGCGCGACATGCTTCGCGATGAGCACTATGCGCGTATGCGCGACGCACTGCGGCATGGCGACCACAGTCCCGAAGTCGACCAGGCGGCGCACGAAATCCGTTTGGCCCTGAACCCCCATCCCGCCGGTCAGATGGAACACAACGTGCCGGAGATCTACGGCCAGAAACTCTCCGGCATGCAGCACAAATACCGCGAGACCGTGCTCTTCTTCCCGAGCAACGGCCAGACCTGCCATGCCTACTGCTCCTTCTGCTTCCGCTGGCCGCAGTTCGTCGGCGACGAGTCCATGAAGTTCGCCATGCGCGAATCCGAGTTGCTGGTCGCCTACCTCCGTGAGCATCCAGAAGTCACCGACGTGCTCTTCACCGGCGGCGACCCCATGGTCATGAGCGCGAAAAACCTCAAGATCTACATCGAGCCCCTGCTCGAAGCGAACCTCCCCAGCCTCCAGACCATCCGGATTGGCACCAAGTCCCTCTCCTACTGGCCGTACCGCTTCACCACCGATAAGGACGCGGACGATGTCCTGGACCTCTTCCGGCGCGTTACATCCTCCGGCCTGCACCTGGCCATCATGGGCCACTTCAACCACCCGAAGGAGCTGACAACCACCGCGGTGGACGAAGCGATCGGCCGCGTGCTCGAAACCGGCGCCCAGATCCGCACCCAGTCGCCGGTCATGCGCAACATCAACGACAGCGGTGACGCCTGGGCCGAAATGTGGCGCCGCCAGGTCAGTCTCGGGCTCATCCCCTACTACATGTTCGTGGCCCGTGATACCGGCGCCCAGCACTACTTCAGCGTGCCCCTCGTCCGCGCCTGGGAGATCTATCGCGAAGCCCTGAAGCAGGTCAGCGGCATTGCCCGCACCGTGCGTGGGCCGTCAATGTCGACTGACCCCGGGAAGGTGCAGGTGCTCGGCCCGGCCGACGTCGCCGGCGAGAAGGTCCTCACCCTCAACTTCCTCCAGGGGCGCAACCCCGACTGGGTGGCCCGGCCCTTCTTCGCCCGCTACGACGAAACGGCCACCTGGCTCGACGACCTCCGCCCCGCCTTCGGCGAAAGGGAGTTCTTTTACGAACCGGAACTCCGTCAGATGTTCGAAGAGGACAAGCAACGAGAAGAAGAACTGGCCCTGGCCTGACCCTTCCTTCTGCCAGGACCGTCTTCCGGAAGCCGGGCGCTTACTCGAGTTCGACGTTGTCGATCAGGCGCGTTGAACCGAATCGCACAGCAAGCGATGCGAGCGCCCGGCTTTCTATTTGCCCGTCGAGTTCCTTCAGCGAAACGTCATCCGCAATGCTCACGTAATCGATCCGGGCCAGCGGCTCACCCTCGATCCGTCCCCGTATCAGGTCCCGCAGCCGTCCCGCGTCGCGCTGTCCAGCCGTGAACGCATCAACGCATTCCTGCAATGCCTTGCTCAGCACCACCGCCGCAGCACGTTCCTCCGGGCTCAAGTACACATTCCGGCTGCTCATCGCCAGCCCGTCCGGCTCCCGCAC
>SLAK01000128.1 GCA_007126855.1 Dehalococcoidia bacterium
TGCCACCGCAGGGCGGATCGCCGCGACCAACGCCAACATCGTGGTGGCCACCTACCAGCAGCTTGCCGCGGCGCCGCGGCTCTACGAGCAGCTCTGCGCCCGCAGGCGCGTGCACGTCGTCTGCGACGAGGCGCATCACCTTGGCGAAAGCGGAAGGTGGGCCGCCGCTGTTGGCGGGCTTCGCCCGGTGTCGCAACTTCTGCTCTCGGCCACGCCCGTGCGCCTGGACCGCGATGCCATCGCCGGCGCCCGCTATGTCAAGGACGAGCTCGGGTACTGGCTGGTCGACCCGCTGCTCGAAGTGTCGATGCGGCAGGCGTGGAAGGAAAAGCGCATCCTGAAGCACCTCCACCTGCAGATGAAGGACTATGCGGTGGAAATGGCGGACGCTGAGGGCGAGGTCTACACCTTCACAGCGTCGGAGATGGCCGAGCTGCCTGACTTCGATCAGCGGTGCGTGAGGCAGCAGCTCCGCTGGAACGAAGATTATGTCGAGCCCCTCGTGCGAGAATTCGCCAGCGCTCTCATCACCAAGCAGCGCATGGCCCCGGGTCAGCACCAGGGGCTCGTGTTCGCCGCGACGACCGAGCACGCGAACCATCTCTACCGCGTCTTCTCGCACCATCATCCCTCTCTGCGGTGCACGGTGGTGCATAGCGGCGAGATTGGCGACGCGGAGAACGAACGCCGCATGGCCGGCTTTCATGACGGAGAGTACGACGTGCTCATCCAGGTGAAAAAAGCAAGCGAAGGCTTCGACGCGCCGACGGTGAGCGTGCTGCTGAAGTTGGACGCCGTGCACAGCCGGGAGCCGGTGGTCCAGCAACTCGGCCGGGGGCTCAGGTACAACCACAACCTTCCCGAAGAACAAAACATCCTCAATGTCTACGTTGGCCGCGACCCGCGGATGCAGGCCATCGTCGATTTCCTGGAGCGGGAGCTTCCGCGCGCCGGCGCGCTCCGCAGCACCGGCCCGGACGAAGCGGCGCCGGTCCTTGTCCCGGTGGAAGACGAAGACGAGGAGTACGACGAAGACGAGGAAGAGGAACCCGCCACTCCGGAGATACGTCAGGTCACGGAAGCCGGGGATGCCCACGTCGACCATACGGGCCGCTTCATTGAAGGCCAGCAGCTCACCATGTTCGGCGTCGCCGCGCCGCCGCCCGTCCAGCCGGTGAAGGAGCCGGAGTTTGAAGTCGTCGATATCGACGGCGAGCTCAACGAAGCGATCCGCTTCTGCACCGAATGGACCAACCGGGCTGCCCGTGAACGCGCCCGGCGAATGGGGTACGGGGTGAACCACCACCAGCATCTGAACGGGCTCTATGGCCAGCTCACCGGCAAACGTGGCCGGCTCTCCACGCCCGAGGAATACCGGGCCAAAGGCGAATGGATGAAGGCGCGGTACCTGGAGTTCCTGCGCTAGACAGGCACGGCGCGCGCGCCGGTGACCTGGAGCAGGTCATGCACCGATAGTTCGACATCCGCGCCGTGCTGGCCGGCACTTACCAGCACCGTGTCACGCTCCAGTGCCTCTTCGGCGATGAGGATGGTGTACCGGCGGTCTCGCAGCGGGATCGCGCTGATTGCCCCCGCCAGCATGCCAGTCACCCGTTCCGCATCGCGCTGACGCATCATCTGCAGTCGCTTTCGTCCAAGAGCGGCAGCGACATGCTTCAGGTTGACGTCCCGGTCCGCCGGCGCCATCAGGACCACCACATCTGCGGGCGTATCTCCCTGCAGTACCAGCGTCTTGTAGACGGCGCCCGGGTCGAGCCCGAGTGACGCGGCCACCTCATTGGCGGAGCGGATACCAGCATCGAATCGATGCAGCGCAAACGGCACCCTGCTCTGCCTCAGGATACGCGCTGCTGGCGGCAGGCTATCCACAGCGCGAACTACAGGTGCTGGGACACCGCGCCATCCACATGCAGCACCTGCCCCGTTGATGTATCCGGCAGCGTCGGACGCCAGCAGCACGCTCAGCGCCCCCAGGTGGCCGCTCTGGCCGGGAGGGGCTAATCGTGCTGAGCGTCCTCCGCGAACCACTTGACCGTATGTCTCGCCACGACGGCGGCGACTCCGGCGGAATCCAGTACCTCGAACTCGAGGGTGAGGTATACGGTCTTGCGGCTTCGGCCTTTATCCACGATTCGCTGGGACATGGTATATGGCTGATCAAGCATGGGGGGCTGCAGGACGACAGCCGAATGTTCGGTCCACATCCAGGGCGGTCGTATTCCCTCGAGCTGGACTGTTGGACTGAGTCCACAGTCCGCAGTGATTTGGAGGCCGAGGCTGACGAATTGCTCGGGGGGCACGAGCGGCGAGCCGAGTGGCGAGGACTCCCCGTACCAGGGAGTCGAGTCACCGGCAGCGCTCAATGCCGTCGCCACGCTCTCCCGGGTCATTGTCACAGACCGTTCACCACAAGCGCTGCCGATGGCCAGCGTGGGCAATACCGACTCATCGGTGTTCGGGCTGGGCAGCTGTTCCCAGGGTGGACGGGTACCTAGCCCCGCCTTGCCCACGCTGCAGGTTCGACCGTCGCGCGTTTCGACAGTGATGCTGATGTTGTCCCCGCTTTTCTCGGCGGACTCGCGTACCTCGTCATGCGCGTAGACGGGTGCGACGAACTTGAACGTGTACCATCCGCTGCGCATCCAGTCGATTCCAAAGGCGTCTACCACCGCGGGCATTGCGGCCTGTGCCACAGTGTTTCCAGGAATGACGGCAGCTTCAAAGCCCATGGCGCGCGCCACTGCCTCGTTGTGCACGACGCCGGCTGTTTCCGCGGAGAGATTCGATAGCCGCCGCCACTCGCCGGTGTAGTTCGAACGTGAAGTCATCGATACCCCTTCTGTCTAAAAGGTCTCCGGCAAGCAGCCGGATCTATGCGATTGGGGCGTCTGGCAGGTACGCACCCTCGGAACTTTGCAGATTGCTCGCCCGCTCCCGTACACCTCGCATTCAGGACTACAGGTGCTGGGAGACGCCTCCATCGACATGCAACACCTGCCCGTTGATGTAGCCGGCAGCGTCGGACGCCAGCAGCACGCTCAGTGCACCAAGGTCGCCGCCCTGGCCAAACTGGCGCATGGGGATGAAACGCAGCAGCAGGTTCTGTGCCGGGTCATCCGGTCCGCGGCCCGGCGTCCAGTCCATCCAGCCGGTGGAGATGGCGTTGGCCGTGACACCCCGCGGCGCCGCTTCCTGGCTGAGCGCGTGCATCAGTCCGATCACGCCACCCTTCGCGGTCGCATAGGCGCTCATGTTGTTGAGGCCGCGTTCGCCCAGCAGGCTGACAACGTAGAGCAGCCTGCCGGGCTCGCCCTCTGGCAATTCGCGGAGGAAGGTGCGCGAGGCATAGAACGCGCCGGACTGGTTGATCTGCTGCGTGCGGCCGAACTCCGCGTCGCTGATGGACGTGATCGGCTTCGCGATCATGAGGTCGGCATTGAAGACAAGGATGCCCGGCGCGCCGAACTCTTTCTTGAGCTGGCGAAAGCTTACCTGGACGTTGGTCGGGAGGGTGACGTCCCATCCCTGCGAGAAACTCTTTCGCCCCAGCTTTTCCACGTCCTTTGCGGCGCGCTTGGCTTCCATCACCTCGTCGCCGTCCATGGTCGCGGAGGCTGTCGCCACGTCCGCGCCTGCTTCGGCGAGCGCGTTGGCAATCGCGCGCCCGGCCGGGTTCGCAAATCCCACAACGATGGCGCGCTTTGCGGCGAGGTCGAATCCTGGTTTCCGATCCCAATCAACCATGGCCGCCCCCTGTTTCCGGCGCCCACCCGGCGGGCGCGATGCCCCCGGCCAGTCCGCCGCCGTCGATGACGAACACTTCGCTCGTTATGTAGTGTGCCGCATCGGAACAGAGGAAAACTGCCAGCGGCCCGAGCTCCCACGCATCGCCGAGCCGCCCGGTGGGGTTGAAGCGACCGCGCTGGCGCGCCGCCTCGCGTTCCTCATCGGTGGCCGGCGGCTGCTGCAGTACGAAGCCCGGCACGATGCAGTTCGCGCGGACCCCGTCATCTATCAACATGGCGGCGGTGGACTTCGTGAGGGAAATGACCCCGGCCTTTGCCGCTCCATAGCCGAAATCGCGCGGCTGGGACCGCAGCGCGGAACCGCTTGCCACGTTCAGTATGACGCCGCCTTCCCCCTGCGCACGGAATTGCCGCGCGGCTGCGCGGGAACAGTAGAAGGTGCTGTAGAGATTGACTTCTATGGTGTCGTGCCAGGGCTCATCTTCGAGCTCCCACAACTTCGCCCCGGCGCCACGGCGGTCGCCAAGCCCGGCATTATTCAGCATGATGTCCAGTCGGCCGAAGCGCTCGACGGTCTGCCCTATCAGAGCGTCGCATTGCTCACGCGATTTGACGTCGGTCGGGATGGCAAGGACTTCCCGGCCACATACCTCTTCGAGTTCGGTACGCGTTTTATCCAGTTCTGATGCGGTCCGGCTTGCGATACAGACGTCGGCGCCGGCCAGCGCCAGGCTGCGAGCCATTTCCTTGCCCAGTCCCCGGCTGCCGCCGGTCACGATGGCGACGCGACGGGGCGGCCCTTCGAGTGACAGTGATTCTTGAAGCACGGCACCTCCGATTGTGCGGGCGTACGGACGGTCCTGCCAGCGAGGTCCCGCTCCTCAGGAAACGCCGGCGACCTGAGTGTAGCGTTCGATAACAGGCCGGCCGGCGAGCAGACCGCCCAGCTTCTGGCCCATGGCCTTCATGTGGTCGGTCTTAGCATGGGCCTCTAGGGCTTCGGCGTTTGCGTACTGCTCATAGAAGAGAAAAAGCGTCGGGTCCTCGTCGGACACGTGCAGCGAATACGTCGGCACCTGGCTGCCTTCGTGGGTCTTCACGTTCTGCACCATCTCGGTGAGGACGGCCTTCAGTTCTTCTTCTTTGCCGGGGTTGGCCTGGAGCTTTGCGACAACCGTGATCATCAAGTTCTCCTTCTCTGTTTCGGTGCCGATTCTACGGAAGGGCCGATGGTGCGTCTTCCGGCCTGCTGCCATCATGGCTGGCGAGGATGATGTAATGGCATACCCCGCGATCGCTGAGCACCGGCTCGAACGCCTGTTGCATGAAGTACGCCAGCTCCCCGAAGCGCGCCACAGCGTGCGCTTCCCGGAGTGGTACCTGCGCCAATGGCACTTCCATCCGGACGGCTACCTTTCGCGGGCGGCTGTACGGCGATACGAAGTCGTCATCGATAGGCTCTACAATGCCGGTCGGCGGCGTCCGGTCGACCGCGCGGTCGTCGCGGCGGTTTCTGACGCCGAGCCTGCCGCCATCGTGGAGGTTGGCTGCGGGACAGGGCGCCTGGTCGCGACGCTTGGCGAGAAGTTCCCGGGCGCACAGGTGACCGGCGTCGACCTGTCGCCCCGCATGCTCGAACGTGCCCGGCAGCGTGTTGGCGATGCGCCCAATGTTGAGCTGGTCCATGCCGACGCCGCCAGCGGCGCCCACCCGCTGAAGGCAGACGCGGTGCTTGCCGTGCACGTGCTGGGGCATACCCCGCGGGACATGGCTGCTGCGATCCTGGAGAACGCGTCTACCATTGCCGGTGCCAACGGTCGCGTGATCACCGTCGACCACCGGTGGCACCGCGCGCCGGCGGTGCCGCGCAACCTGCAGATCTGGCGGCGCCAGCGGCTGCTGGGCGGGCTTCTTATGCTCCGCGAATACCGGAGGGTGCAGGGCGGGTAGCGGGGAACCGTTCGTGCGTGGCACACTTTTGGCACACAGGCGAAGAGGGGGAACGCTCTGACTGCACCAGAGACGGAGCTGGAACGCATTCGGCAGTACCTGCAGGCCCAGGCCGCCGAGAAGACACTGCCCGAGCTGATCGCCAAAGTCCGCGAAGGCGTCGATGAGCTGGTGGCGGCTGCTCGAGCACTGGATCCGGAGCGGCTGAACGAGGTGCCGCCAGCCGAAGCCGAAGCGACAGAGCCCTGGACACCCCTCCAGTGCCTTCAGCACGCACTTGGCAGCAACGCGCATGTTGGCCGCGAGGTTCTTTATGTCGCGCATACCGGCGAGCTTCCGCCCGCAGAGGACGACACGCTGCCGGGCGATCTTGAATCGCTGCTGCGTTTCCACCAGGAGGCCGTCGATTCTGCCTGTGTCCATGTGGAAGAGGCCGACCCCAATGCCAACCTGGACGTGAAATGGCAGCACCCCATGTTCGGCGACTTGAACTGGCGGGAATGGTTCCTCTTCATCCGTATCCATTCGAAAGACCACGCGCAGCAACTGCGCGCGATGGCAGGGGGCAAAGCCGAATGAGAGAACCGCGTCCACTTCGCGTCGTGCATACCTCCGATGTCCACCTGGGCGCCTATTCGGGCAGCGAGGGCGACCGCTGGCAGGAACGGCGTGACCTTATCGAAACGGCTTTCCGCCGGGTCATCGACCTTGCGAACGAATCCGAGGCGCAGATCCTGCTCATCGCCGGCGACTTTTTTGACAATGACCGCGTTTCGCAAGAGACAATCGAGTTCGCCATCAGCGAGCTGCGGCGCGCCGAAGGGCAGGTGGTGCTCATTCCCGGGAATCACGACCCGATGGACGAAGGCAGCATCTACTGGCGCAACGACTTCGAAGGCAACGTCCCCGGCATGCACATCTTCCGCGAACATGCCGGCGATGTGTTCGAACCGGACCACGCCGACGTTGTCCTCTGGGGCCGCGCCTACCTGGATACCGACTGGCACTTCCGCCCGCTCGACGGCCTGCCCGAACGCGTTGACGGCCGCTGGCACATCGCGCTCGCGCACGGCCACTACCACCGCGATGGCGAGGACTCCTATCGCTCGCTGCCGATCCTTGCATCCGAAGTCGCAGCCGCCCGTGGCCACTGGGACTACATGGCCTTCGGGCACTGGGAGCCCCACGCCGACGTCACCACAGAAGATGTCACGGCCGTCTATTCAGGCGCGCCAATGCCGCTTTCGGACGCGAACCGGAAAGCCGGCTGGGCCAGCGTCGTCGACTTCACCGCGGAAGGCGTCTCGTGGCAGCTCCATCGAGTCGACCCGCGGCCACCACAGGAGTGGCCGGCGAAGTGAATTGCCCCCATGCAGGGCGATTGCTAGATTGAGCTTAGGGCAGGGTAGCTCAGCCGGTCAGAGCGCACGACTCATAATCGTGAGGTCGGGAGTTCGAGCCTCCCCCCTGCTACCAGTCTGAGCGGCTCCAGCGGCCGCGTGACGCGCACCCGCCACCTCCTTTTTTCACCAGCAGGCCCCTGGCTCGACGGAGCCCCGCGCAAGAGGCGTATATCAGCGCGCGCTCCGGTGCGTGTCGCCCCGTCCCGGCCGTTTCGCTGCGCCGGATTTGCGATGCCGCGTACCTCATCTGCGTATGCCCGGCAGAAATTACGGCCGGTTTACGGCCGCGCCACACTCTTGATGCAACCACTGGCCATACTCCCGCCGGGTTAACGACCCTAAACCTTTTGCGGGAGAGTCTGTGGCTTTGTCCAACCGTTCGTCCTTGAGACACCCCCTCCGCCTGGCACTGCTGTTGCCGCTCATTGCGCTCGCCGCGTTCGCCCTGGTTCGGCTCGACCCCGCCCCGGCGCACGCGCTGACAAACTGCTCGGTCAGCGACGCCGAGATCGCGCTCGACGCTGAGGAAGCACGCTTTCTCGAGCTCATCAACGACTACCGCGCCGAGAATGGCGCCCCGCCACTGAAGGTCTCGGAGAACCTGAACCGGGCGTCGGCATGGATGGCAAACGACCTCGGGATCAACAGGTATTTCTCCCACACAGATTCGCTTGGCCGGTCTCCTTCGGCCCGGGCGCAGGATTGCGGTTACCCGAGCGGCGCGGGCGAGAACCTGGCCGCCGGCACAAGCCGCGACACCGCCCAAAAGGCCTTCGACGCCTGGCGCGCCTCGTCAGGACACAACCGCAACATGCTCAACGATTCCTATCGCATGATCGGCATCGCGCGCGCATACGTTGCCGGGTCGCCTTATGGCTGGTACTGGGTCACGAAGTTCGGGCTCGTCGACGACGGCACGGACGGCTCAGGAGGAGGTGGCGATACCTCCGCACCGACGCCGACTCCAACTGCCACCCCCACGCCAACGGCAGAGCCAACCGCAACGCCGACACAGGCCCCGGCCGTAACGAAAGCCGAGATGACCAGCCCCGAGCCCGGCTCCACGCTTGCCGGGTCGAGTGTGACCTTCGAGTGGAGCGAAGGCTCGGGCGCAAACCGCTATCACCTGTACGTCGGGACAAGCCCGGGTGGCTACGACATCTACGGTGGCTCCCAGGGCATGGGCCAGTCCGTGACCGTTGGGAATCTGCCAACGGACGGCTCGACGGTCTACGTGCGGCTGTGGACGCGCTTCGACAGCGGCTGGCAATACAACGACTACACCTACACGGCCGCCACCGCCGTGGCCGACGAAAAAGCCGAAATGACCGGCCCCGAACCAGGCTCCACACTTCCGGGGTCCAGTGTGACCTTCGAGTGGAGCGAAGGCTCGGGCGCAAACCGCTATCACCTGTACGTCGGGACAAGCCCGGGTGGCTACGACATCTACGGTGGCTCCCAGGGCA
>SLAK01000082.1 GCA_007126855.1 Dehalococcoidia bacterium
CCGCAGCGGGTGGCCGCGCAAATGGCGGCCGCCCGCGCGCGCGGCGCGGGCGCATACCTGAAAGACTGGACCTATGGGCCGGCGAGGGACTCCGCCGCAGCATCGGCCGATGCGATCGTCGATCCCATCGTGCAATGGTGCCGGGAAACGCTTAGCGAAACTCGTCGGCCCTGGGGCATCGACCTGTTCGACCTGGTGATTGCCGTGCGCCGCTCCGACGGCCAGCCGGAAAGCCTGGCCCTGAAACGCCGCACCCCAACCGAGCTCTACGGCCGGGAATCGCTGGCACGCACACTGCACAAGTTCCTGCACGGCGATTCGAAGGAACCGATCGAGCATGTTTCGATCGCGCTCTTTTCGTGGGGCGACGCGGCGCACGCGACGCTGGGGACACAACACTCCTGAACAGCCGGGGAGCGGCTTTCGAGCAGATCACGGTGTCCTTGATTCGCACTCCATGTCGAGTGCACGCGGCTGCGATTGAGCAGTGCGCCGGGGCGGACAACAATGGTTGCCCAACCGCGCAGGAGGGCAAACCTGATGGACCTGTACGAGGTGATGCGGACAACGTTTTCCGCCCGCGAGTTCCATGATGAGCCAGTCGACGATGCGACGCTGTCGCGAATCTTCGAAAAGGCCCGGTTCGCCCCCAGCGGGGGCAACCGCCAGGGCTGGCACGTGATTGTCGTCCGCGATCAGCAGACGAAAGACGCGCTCTCGGAGTTGAATGTGCCGGCTGCGAAGCGCTACATCGCGCAGGTGCAGGCCGGGGAGAACCCCCTGAACACGGTGCATCCGACGAAAGTCGACGAGGCGACCATCGCCGAAACGAAGCCACCCAGGCTATTGCTTGAGCCGGTGCGGCGGGCGCCGGTGGTGCTGGTGGTGACGGTGGACCTGGGCGTGGTGGCGTCGTCGGATGCGGAGCTGCCGCGGGTCGGCGTGATCAGCGGTGCGTCGATCTACCCATTCACCTGGAACCTGCTGCTGGCGGCGCGGAACGAAGGTCTCGGCGGGACGATCACGACGCTGGCCGTGGCGCAGGAACCGGAAGTGCAGAAGCTACTGGGCATCCCGCGGCACTATGCGGTGGCGGCAGTCATCCCGCTGGGGCGGCCGGTGAAGCAACTCACGAAACTCCGCCGCAAGCCGGTGGAGGAGTTCGTGACGCTGGAGCGTTTCGACGGGGAGGCGTTCGGAGGGTAGGGGCAAGACCCTTCAGCGGTGGCGGGCTGGCAGCTCATATCCCCGGCAGTTCGCCCGTCAGCGGCTAGCCGAGCTCCATCGCCTCTTCCAGCGCGTGGACGAAACGTTCGAGAGTTCCGATGCGGCGCGAACGTGGTTGCACAGCGAGAGCCGTTATCTCGGCGGCCTGACGCCGGCAGACGCGATCCGGGTGGGCAGACTCGACAGAGCGGAGGCCGCGCTTGAAGCATTGGATTCCGGCATCACGCTTTGACGTGGCGCAGGAAATGCGCGACGAGCTTAACCGAAACTATTGCGACACCTGGTCAAACGGGCGCCGCCACCGCAGTCCGGGGAACCGTCCGTAATCGCCGTCGGTAGTTATCCATTCGCTGCCCGATTCGATCGCCAACGCAGCAAAGTAGGCATCGGGAACGAGATTGCCCCGGGCGGCGGCGGCCTGGCATAGATCGGCAAAGATGCGCCAATGACGGACTCCCGGATTGATGACCACGCAATTGGGCTGGTCCTTAACCTGTTCGACAAAAGCCAGGGCGTCATCGAGCGGGCTCGGCGGACTGAACACGGCGGGATGCGTTACCACACGCAGAAAGCCGCTGCAGACGAGATCGGAAATGCCATAGGGTTCTTCGGCGTTGATGAGGGTCTCCAGCCAGTCCTTCATGCGCTGGTGGCCGGGCGCGTCCTTTCGATAGCCATAGACGAGTATGTTTACGTCAGGAAGCAGCATCACGCTGCTCCATCAACCCGAGCAGCGCGGCGCTATCATCCAGATCTACACCCCGCTGCAGCCCATGGCCTTCGAAGCTCCTGAGAACTACGCGTTCGCGCCGGCCGCATTCCCGCCGCCGTGCCAGGGCTTCCCTGAGTGCGTCTTCGACGACTTCCCCGAGCGTACGGCCGGTGGACGCCGCGACGGATTTGGCTTCTCGCAACAATTGGTCTTCGATTCGAATGGTGGTCCGCACACATCAGAGCATAGCAGGGCAGCATCAAGATGCGCGTGGCGAAGCTGCCCAAGGAGGGGGCACGGTCACACGTCAGCAAGGTGGCGCCATCGCGGAAACTCACGCCGATTCGGTTATACTGCAGCATAGAGGTATGACCGCATGGCAAAAGTAGGAGCAAAGGGGCAGGTGGTGATCAACAAGGAGATCCGCGACCGGCTGGGGGTGGAACCGGGCTGGATCGCCGTGCAGCGCGTGGTGGGCGATCACGTGGAGATCCGGTTTTTGCCACCGAAGCACCGCCGTTCGCTCAAGGGGTTGCTGTCTCCGTACGTCGATCGAAGCCTTGCGGACAGCGAGTCGTGGGATCGCGCTCGCGAGACCGCATGGAAGGATGCGGTCAGCAACCGTCCGGGGGAGCGGGACGCCGAGTGAGCGGGCTGCTGGACACATCAATGATTGTCCGCTACCTCACCGGGGACCCGGAGCCGATGGCAGAGGCCAGCGCACAGGTCATTGATAGCGACGATTCGCTCTACATTCCGGATGTCGTCATCGCGGAAACCGCCTATGTGCTGCAATCGCACTACCAGGTGCCGCGGGAAGCAGTCATCGACAGCCTGATAGCGCTGCTGCAGAGGGACAACGTCTCCCCGCTTCACTGCTCGACAGAAGTTACGATCGAGGCACTGTTGCTATGCCGGGATTCGGGCAGAGTGGCGGTCGCGGACGCTCTCATATGGGCTGCGGCGCATTGTTCGGGGCGACGAGTGGTCTACTCCCTGGATGGCCGATTTCCCGACGCAGGGATCGAGGTTCGACGGCGAACTGCATAGCCAGACGCTACCGATCGGCCAACCGGGTACCTGACCCGCTACCGCTCCCCGGTGCCCCAGTCGACGTACATGGGCATGACGACGTGGACGTAGGAGGCGTCGCCAACCTGGCGGAAGGCACCCTGGGAATACGGGTTGGTGACTTCGAGGGTGGTTTCGCCGTGGAGGGCGTTAAGCACGTCGGCGAGGTAGCGACTGTTGAAGGCAATCCGGCCGGGCTGGCCTTCGACCTGGGCGTCGATGACGCCTTCGTTGTCGCCGATCTCGTCGGCGCGTGCGCTGACCTTCAGCCCGCCCGATTCGCCGCCCTCCGGCGGGATCATTTCGAGCCGGATGATGCCGCTGCCGTCGCGGGCGAAGATGGCGGCGATGCGGGTCAACCGCTTGAAATCGTCCACGGACACGGTCGCGCGGGTGTTCCATTCGGCGGGGATGAGCTGGCTGTAGTTAGGGAAGACGCCCTGGATGAGCTGGGCGACCAGCTCGGTTTCGACCATGACGAACTGGACCTGCGTGCGCTGCTGGTTCACCCGCATCTCGACCGGCTCCTGCGTGTCGCCGATCAGCCGCGAGAGTTCGCGCACGGCCCGGGCCGGCACGATGACTTCGATGGACTCCTCCGGCGCTTCGGACAGCTCGATGTCGGAGACGGCAAGCCGGAAGCCGTCGGCGGCGGCAAGAGTGAGCCGCGAATCCTCGGTCTTCATGTGGACGCCGGTGAGCGCGGGTCGGGAGTCGTCGGAGGCCGCGCCGAACTCCACGCGGTCGATCGCGTGCTTCAGCGCTTTCGGTTCGAGCCGTAGCACCGGTCCGCCGCTAATGGCCTGGATGCGCGGGAAGTCTTCCGCGTCCATGGCGTTGATCGTCGATTCGTTCCGCGCGCAGGAGAGGTGGACTTCGCGGCTGCGCGTCGGCACTTCGAGGTCGACGGGTGCCGGCGGCAGTGAGCCGACAAAATCGGAAATCAGCCGCGCCGGGACGGTGGTGGCGCCTTCTTCGTCGACACGGGCCCCAACCCAGCTCGTGATGGCAATATCAAGATCGGTGGCGGCGAGCTTGAGGCGGCCGTTCTCTGTCTGGAGCAGGACGTTGGCCGTGATCGGCAGCGTGGACCGTGCAGCAACCGCCCTGCCGACGATGCTGAGGCCGCGTTCGAGGTTCTCCTGCAGGACCTGGACTTTCACTCGTGTTCCCTGTATGCGCGGGGTTGGGCCGTTCTCACGGATCGCCTGATTATAGGAGGCTGAGTTCAGCGGCGACAAGTCTAACGGTTAATATGCGTAAGCAATTGCCGCCGGAGAGGGCTCTCCCGGCGCAAAATGGAGGTAAATGTAAGCGAAAAAGTACGCTCCCGACGAAGAGTAGGGGCTATACTTTTCGATACCGTGCACATCTTCAAGCTCGAGCTGGTTAATTTCCGCAACTATGCCCGGACTTCGGTGACGCTGCATCGAGGGTTGAACATCGTCGTTGGGGACAATGCCCAGGGCAAGAGCAACCTCCTCGAAGGCATCTACCTGCTCTCCACGATGCGTTCGAGCCGCGCCAGCAGCGATAGCGACCTGGTCCGCCGCGACATTTTGGACACCGAGTTCCCCGTTGCGCGGCTGACCGCGGAGGTTGAGCGCGCGGCCGGCAACCTCCACATGGAGGTTGCAGTTGTGGGCCGCACAACTGACCCATCGCACCGGGCCGGCAAGCGGGTGCGGATGAACGGCGTGGCGCGCCGCACATCGGAGGCGGTGGGCCAGCTTGCCGCGGTTTTGTTCACCACCCTGGACATCGACATTGTCGCCGGGCCTCCACTGCTGCGGCGGCGTTTCCTGGACCTGATGGTCTCGCAGGTGGACCGGGGCTATCTGCGGGCGATGCAGCGCTATGCCCGGGTGTTGCAACAGCGCAACAGTCTCTTGAAGCAGATCCGCGAAGGCCACGCTTCCCGCGGCGACCTGAATTTCTGGGACCAGGAACTGGCCCATGCCGGGGGCATCATCGTGAAGGCCCGGGCCGACGCGCTGGGCCAGGTAGTCGCGCACGGGGCACAACAAATGGACCGTCTGAGCGATGGGCGGGAAACGATGGAAATCTCCTACAAACCGTCGATGGGTGGCGCAGATGAGACCGACTGCCCCATCGACGAAACGGAGTGGACGGCGCGCATGCTGCGCGTGATGGCGAACACGCGTGACCGCGAAGTCGGCGCGGGTTCGACGCTTATCGGCCCGCACCGCGACGACTGGATCATCGAGATCAATGGCCTGGACGCCGGGGGATTCGCTTCACGGGCACAGCAGCGCACGGCGGCGCTGGCCCTGCGGCTGGCGGAAGCCAATTATCTGCGCCATGCGCTGGGCGACGACCCGGTGGTGCTGCTGGACGACGTGTTGAGCGAGCTCGACGCGCGAAGGCGCCGCGGCGTGCTGGAGTACATAGACACGTTCCAGCAGACGATAATCACCACGGCGGAACCTGACCGCGTGCGCGACGTGATGACGCGCGCGGCGGGCCGTTACCTCGTTTCGATGGGGACGATCACGGCCTTCGAAGGGGAATAGGGCCATAGGCAAGACGCGGACCATTATGGTGGCCCTCGCGCTATTCGCGGGGGCTTCTTCGTTCCTCACCGGCGCCATGTTGCTGCTGGCGTTGCCGGTGGTCGCCAGCGACGGCCAGGAGCGGCTCTTCCAGCTCAACACGATTGTGGGTTCGGCGCTGGTGCTGCTGGTTTTCGGTACTTTCCTAGTCTTCCATGCTGCGTCGTCGCTGGGGAGGGTGGCTTCCCGCGCGATGGGCCACCACATGCCGTGGTATCTGCTGCTGGCGTTCCCGCTGCTGGTCGGCGCGGGCCAGTGGCTCGTGTTGAACCCCGGCTCGGCGCCCTGGCTATTCCCCTTTGTAAACGCTGGCATTGTCGCGATACCGTCGGTCCTTATCGCGCTAGCGGTCACGCGGCGGTACCGCGACCGGAACCCGTGGTCGTGGCCCGTGACCTGGCGGGAGTGGGTTGGCGCCTTCGGTTACGGCGCGATCGGCGCGGTGACGATCGCCGCCATTATCAACACGGGCTACCTGACGGGCGCGGGGTGGCTGCTGCTGCGCTGGTATGACATCGATGTGGGCGCCGACGTGCTGCGCGGCCTGCCCGACCTGCCGCGCAACGCGGGCGTCCTGTTCGACCTCAGCGCGCTATCGGTGGTGGCGCCGCTGAACGAAGAGTTCTTCAAGGGATTCATCGTGGCACTGTTCTGGTGGCGCGGTGGGAGCGTCGCGCGGTGCTTTGCCTGGGGCGTGCTGGCAGGCACCGGCTTCAACCTGGTGGAGACGTTCATCAACAGCCTGGCACTGGTAGACGCAGGCTCACCGGCCGCGGACAACGCCAGCCACTGGTGGATCTTTGGTCCGGCCCGGGCGGGCACAGCAGCGCTGCACGGTCTCGCAGCGGGCTTTGCTGCGCTGGCCTTCTATGGCCTGTTCACGCGCCAGTGGCGGTTTCTCCTGGGCTATCCGCTGGCAGTGGTGCTGCATGGGAACTGGAATGCGGCGGTGTACCTGATCGCGGGCAGCGCGGTGCTGAGCCAGGCGGGGCCGGATTCGGCGGTGTTCGCGCTCATCGGCATCGCGCTCCTGGTCACGCTGGCTGTTGTGAGCGTGGCGCTGCTGTGGACGATCAGCGGCCAGCTGCGGGATAGGCAGCCCGCGTCCATCTACCGCGTGCTGGGCATGGAGCCGGCGGGCAGGACCACAGCGCCGGGAGTGCCCCTGTGGCTGGGCGACCGCATGAAGCCGGTGCGGCAGGCGCCAGCTTGAGCGAGGGAGCTTCGCCGGGGAAGCTGGGATGATGCAGATGGATGAGCGAAAGTTTCGCGCGATCACTGTCTACTGCGCCTCGAGCAACGCGGTGGAGGAGCGCTTCATGGAGCTGGCGGCCGAGGCCGGCCGGGAGATCGCGCGGCGCGGGATGGAGATGGTTTACGGCGGCGGCGCGGTGGGCATGATGGGCCGCGCGGCGGATGCGGCGCTGGAGGCAGGAGGCCGCGTGCGCGGCGTGATTACCAGACACCTGGAGACCTACGAGGTATCGCACCCCGGCATTACACAGCTGGAAACCGTCGAGACGATGCACGAGCGCAAGCTGGCGATGACCGTGGCCGGGGACGCTTTCTTCGTGCTGCCGGGCGGCTTTGGGACGCTCGACGAAGCGATGGAGGCCATCACCTGGAAGCAGCTGCGTATCCATACGAAGCCGATCGTGATCGTGAACACGTTCGGCTATTTTGACACCCTGCTGCGCTTCTTCGACGAGGCGGTGGAGCGGCTGTTCATCCACGAGGACAATCTGCGGCTGTTCGAGGTTGCGGCAAACATCGGTGAGGCGTTCGAGAAGCTGGCGACGGCGGAGATGCCGGACCAGGAGCCAAGCCCGCTGTGGCGGGCGCCGCGGCCGTAACGATTCGAATCGCGCTTATGCCCGAGGATGTGTCCGCTCGAGTTGGCCGCACCATGCCAACGTCGATACAGTCACCGTTACTGCAGCGCAGCGGTTATTCGCAACAGTGTTCTTACAAGTAGTTTACATGCGCTCGACCAGAGATCTCTTTCAACCGGAATGCTGTCACGCGTTTGCAATGAACTCGGTGTAGCTGTGTACGGATTCTTTGTGATTCTTCCTCCGTTGCGGGTCTATGCTCGTTCGCGGCCACCGGGCAGTGGCAGAGCACATCACCACCAGGAGGAATCATGACGTCGACGAACTCATCACCACAGGCCGAATCGAATGATGGCCGCAAAGGTTCGAAGCGGCTCAGCCGCCGGCGGCTCCTCGCAGGCGGCGCCGGGGCCACTGCAGCGTTCTTTGCGGCCCACGCGACCGGCGACTTCAGCATTCTGCGGGAGGCAGCGGCAAAGGGGGCGTTGCCGGCTCCGACATCAGCGCCCTTCATCTCGCTGAACGGCGACTTCGACGATGAGCCAATCGATCCTGCGGCAGTCATCGACGGCGCGGCTGGCTGGTTCCCGTCCATATACGGAGAGGGCGATGAACTGGGCACGCTCAACGAAATCACGCCGCAAAAAGTCATCGAGGCGCTCCAGATCATCAAGCCGAACAAGAACAAGCCGCCTAAGGTCTACAACATGGGCGAAATCATGGAGCCGGGCATGCCTGCCTTCCCAGGCAGGGAGTACGTCCAGATACGCCAGGGGCCAGACTCACCTGGTGCGCCCTTCGGCGACAACATGCTCATCGGCGCCGAGGAGCGCATCGAAACCACCTACCAGATCGCCACGCAGATCGACAACCTGAATCACATCGGTGTGGGCACCGGCACATCGGGCGGCGATCCGGATGGCGTTTGGTACAACGGCTTCCGCACCGGCGAGATGGTCGAGGACAACCCCCACGGGACGAACTTTCTGGGCCAGCACCTTGTCGACCCGTTCATCACGCGCGGCATCCTGCTGGATGTGCTTTCGGTGAAGATCGCTCAGGGGGCCGAGGAAGCGCTGAGTACGGTCGAGGAAGAAGATACGGTGATCCTGGAAGACACGTACCGGATCACCGTGGAGGATCTGCAGAACGCCATGGATTTCGGCGGCATCAAGGAGATCCGCCCGGGTGATATGGTCACCATCCGGACCGGATGGACCCACCTGTTCCGAACCGACGCGCCGCATCGCGCCCGCTACCTGGCCAACGAACCAGGACCCTACCTGCGTGAAGCTCGCTGGCTGGCGCAGTTCCGCCCATCGGTCGTGGCGAGCGACACCTGGGCCTGGGAGGTGCTCCCCACGCCAGATCCGACCCAAGTGTTCCCCGTCCACCAGGTGCTGATGACCCAGCATGGCATCCGCATCGGGGAAGCCTTTGTTTCTGAAGGTCTTGCGGAAGATGCGATCTACGAGTTCGTGTTCTTCTACACGGGCCAGCGGGCGAGGTGGGCGACGGCAGCAAATGTGGCGCCGGGCGCCATTGGCCAGTCAATGAAGGGGCCGGCGGAACCTGGCCGCGGTCGCGGCCGAGGTGCACGCTAGGCACGGATTGCTTTCCGTTCAGAGCGCCCCGCCACCGGGCTGATGGCGGGGCGTTCGGCTGTTGGCCCCTTGTGCGGGCGCCCCCGGTTTCCTGCTGGCTCATGGGCACTACACTACGCGGCAAAGGGATCGGGGGTGTGGCGTGCTGGAATTCACAGACGAAATGCGGGAAGCGATCCGCATGGCACTGGACGAACGGGCCTTCTGCATCGTCGGCACTGCCGACCGGGAAGGCTGGGCAAACGTGAGCTACCGGGGAAGCGTGGCCGTGTACAGTGGTGATACGCTGAGTTTCTGGAACCGCAACCGGACGCTGACGGTGACCAACATCGAAGAGAACCCGAAGGTGACGATCTTCTACCGCAACCGGCAGCGCGAGGCGAACTGGCGCTTTTTCGGGCATGCCCGCATTGCCACCGACCCCGACGAACGGCAGCGTGTGATCGAGGTGACGGACGACCGTGAACTGGCCGCCGACCCCGACTTGAAGGGCATCGGCGTGCTGGTGAAAGTGGAGCGCGTTATCGACCAGGCGGGCCGGGTTGTCCTGCAAGCCTGACCGGGAGCCACAAGAGGAGGCGGAGGATGTTTGACCTGGACGAACCACGAGCCACCGCGCTGATCACCGGGGCGTCATCCGGGATCGGCGCGGCATTTGCCCGGACGCTTGCGCGGCGCGGCTACGACCTGGTGCTGGTTGCCCGGCGCGAAGACCGGCTGCAGGCACTGGCAGATGAGTTACAACCCGGGCGTGACATCCGCATCGAGACTCTGAGGGCAGATCTGGCCAAACCGGATGACCTGGAACGGGTGACCAACCGCATCGCCATGGGCGGGATGAACCTGGTGGTGAACAACGCGGGCGTGGGCGCCTACGGTGCGTTTGCGGAGCTGCCGCTGGAGCGCCAGCTTTCGATGATCGACCTGAACGTGCGCGCTCTGACCGCGGTGGCGCACGCGGCGCTGCGCTCGATGCAGGAGCGGCAGCGCGGGGCAATTATCAATGTGGCTTCGACCGTGGCTTTCCAGCCGGGGCCCTATATGGCCACTTATGCGGCGACGAAATCCTACGTGCTGAGTTTCACCGAATCGCTTCACGAAGAGGCACGGCCGCACAACGTGACCGTGACCTGCCTGTGCCCCGGCCCGGTGCACACCGAGTTCCAGGACATCGCCGGGTTCGACATGGAGGAATGGCCGTCGTTCATGTTCGAGCCGGTGGAGCGCGTCGTTTCGGAAGCGCTGGACGCGGTGCGGGCCCGGCGAGCGCTGGTGGTGCCCGGCGTCGCCCCGAAAGCGGCAATGGTTGGCAACCGCCTGGTGCCCCGGTTCGTCCCCCGCAGGATTGCAGCACTGCTGTTCCAGCCGGAGGAAGACAAAACCGCCTGATGGTGGCCGCGGCCGCCTGAGCGCGTATCCTCACGCCAACACGGCATGAGGTGATGGCGATGGCGCAATCCATCGAGGACTACAGGCTTACGACGCAGATCCGGAGCCAGGGCGACGCGGTCGAACGGCTGCTTGGCGCACCGGAACCGGTGGAGATTGCGGCAGAGACGCTCGCAAGCGCGGACATCGTCTACACAGTGGGCACGGGGACATCGACCAACGCGGCACGCACGGCGGGCTACATGTTGCGCGCCGCCGGGCTGCGCGCGGCCGAGTGGGCGGCACACGATTTCGTCTGCTACGGACCCGATCTGCGGAGCGCCGACGCCGTCCTGGTGTTCAGCCACAGTGGGCAGAAGCAGTTTTCGGTGGATGCCATCGCGCGCAGCACCGCGGCGGGAGCTCCGACGGTGTGGATCGCCGGCCAGGACGCAACGGGACCCGATGCCACAGTGATGCTGCGGACCGTGCCACGGGAGACGTCGGCGGCGTTCACGGTATCGCACACGGGCGCCATGACGCTGACAGCGCGCATCGCCGACCATATCCGGCCGGGAGCGGTCGGAGACCTCGCGGCGCTGCCCGGCGCGGTGCGGTCAGCAATCGCCACTGAGCGACAGGCCGGCGAGCTGGCGCGGCGCTGGCAGGGTTTTGGCGCAATGGTCGGCATCGGTGCGGGCCCGCACGAGGTCAGCGCGCACGAGGTGGCAATCAAGGTGAACGAAGCAGCCCGGCTGCGCGCGAAGGGCTATGCGGCAGAGCAATTCCTGCATGGGCCGCAGGCGCAAATGCAGCCGGGCGACCCAATGCTCGTGTTCGCCGGACCCGGGGAGGCGCTGGAGCGCACGCGGATAGTGGCACGTTTCGGGCTGGATGTCGGCGCGCCGGTCTGCTGGATAGCGCCGGAACACGGCCCGGATGGCGTGGACTGGATCGAGGTGCCGGATGTGGGCGAGCAGCTTGCGCCGACCGTGGAGATCATCCCGGCGCAATGGCTGGCGTGCCATCTCGCGGCGCTGGAAGGCGTGGATGCGGACAATTTCCGGCTCGACGATCCGCCCTTCAAGCAGGCCTTCGAACGCTACAAGCTCTGATGGCGCAATGGCTCACGCCACATCGCGTTTGCTGCGTGTAGACTATCCAAAGCATTGGCGACGCCATTCGATAGAGGAGCAGAGGGACGATGGGCCTGAAACCCCGCGACAACAAGGAATTCGAACTGCGCGGCATCAATCACCTGGCGCTGGTTTGCCGCGACATGGAAGAGACGGTCGACTTCTACACCAACGCGCTCGGAATGCCGCTGGTAAAGACGATCGAACTGCCCGGCAACATGGGCCAGCACTTCTTCTTCGACTGCGGAAACGGCGATTCGCTGGCCTTCTTCTGGTTCCCGGACGCGCCGGAGCGGGCGCCGGGCGTCGCGTCGCCTGCGGGCGCGCCGGGGCCGGGCTCGGAAATCACCACGGCGCACGGTTCGATGAACCACGTGGCCTTCGACGTGGACCCGCACCAGATGGAGGAGTACCGCCAGAAGCTGGTGGAGAAGGGCATCGAGGTCACGGCCATCCTGAACCACGATGACAGCCCGCGGCAGATCTCGAAGGAATGGACGGACGACGTCTTCGTGCGCTCCATGTATTTCATGGACCCGAACGGGATCCTGCTCGAGTTCGCCGCATGGACGCGCGAGCTGAACGAATCCGACGTGCAGCACAAGCCCGCCCGGGCCGCTGACCGGGACACCTATCTTCAGCCTGCCTGACTTCCGGGGGCTTTCGGCCCCGCAGCCGCGCCTTGTACGGCCTGCCGCAGAGCGCGCGCCCGTGGTAGGGTTTTGCGCGAGAGGTTAGCCCTGTGTTCGAAACGATCCTGGTGCCGCTGGATGGCACGCCCGATGCCGAGAAAGCGCTCGACGCCGTCAAGGCGATCGACACGCAGTTCGAATCCGACGTGCGCCTGTTGCTCGTCTCCCCGACCGAAAGTGCGCTGCTGGCGACGCTGGCGGAGGGCTTTGGCGCGGGCGGCAGCGTCGCCGCCGCGATGGAAAAGGGGCGCACGCTGTATGAGATCGGCAGCGCCTACCTGGAGTCGATCCGCGACAATTCCGGCGACCCGTCCTGGGAGCTCGAAGTCCGTCCCGGCGAGCCTCACCGTACGATCGTTGAGGTGGCGGACGAGATCAACGCCGACCTGATCATCATGGCCTCGCACACACGCACGGGGCTGAGCCGGATCCTGATGGGCAGCGTGGCGGAGGATGTCCTGCGGCACGCGCACCGGCCTGTGCTGGTGGTGCCTGTGGGGCACGGAGCCAAGAAGCCTTAGAGGCCCTGTTTCGGCGGCCAGACGCTGAATTCGACCGCGTCGAGCCAGCGGTGGAGTTCGGGATCCTCTTTGCGTTCGGGCAGGGCGCGCAGCATGTCCAGCGCATGCGCGGGCTCGTGCGTGGCCCACGCAACAAGGTAGGCGCCGAAGTTGATGTCCTGTGGTGACCGGTTCGCGTCGCCCGGGAACGGGATGTCTGAATTCAGCACTTCGTCCGGGAATTCGGCGATGACCTGGAGCAGCTCATCGCGGAGCAGCCGTCCGTCTTCAACGATCTGCTCGACAGGCAGGTCACGGCGGCGCGCAACCTGGCGGTTGTTCCATGCGTCGATGTCGAAGCCGGGGCGTTCTTCTGGCTTTTCCTGCGGATCCTGTGCCGCGGCCGGCGCTTTGCCCGCAAGCGAGCGGAACCATTCGCGGACGGTCAGGTCGATGCTCGCGATGTGGCTGACGAAGTCCTTCACGATCCAATCGGAGCCGGGAACCGGGCGCTTTAGGTCCTCTTCGGAGAGCGAGAGGGCAAAGCTGTCGAAGCGGTCGCGATGATTGCGGACAGCCTCGATGAGCGGGACGACGCGAGGGTTCATTTGCGGCTGGAACCGTTGTCAGGCGAGCCCGGGAAGATGTGGCGCTCGGCTTCGCGGATGGCCTCTTCCTGCTCACGCCGCTCGCGTTCGTGCAGCACTTCGGCGCAATGGCGGCAGGCGCGCTCGGTGCCGAAGATTCGCATGAAGAGGTGGAGGTTGTGCCGGCCGCAGAGTGGGCCCTCGGTCCCCGCCGGGGAACGGTACTCGGAGGGTTCGCGCCAGTTGACTTCGATCACCGGTTCCTGCTCGCGGCGCACCTGCGCGGCGGCGCGCTGGCTCATGAGCACCCGAATGAAGAACCACATGAATCCCCACGCAGCGGGGATGGCCAGGAACAGCAACGTCCGCATGGCTTAGATCCTACGCGGTTTTATTGTGCCCTGTCGCGCCCGGCATTTCACGCGAAGCTCCGAATATGACGCCGGGATTGAGGATACCGGCGGGGTCGAGGGCGCGCTTCAGGGCCTGCATGGCGGCGATGTCTGCGGCCGAGCGGGTAAGGTGGAGCCACGGCGCTTTGGCGATGCCGATGCCGTGCTCGGCGCTGATGCTGCCACCCTTGCTTGCCACGAGCCGGAGGACGGCATCAGTCGCACGGTCGTCGCCGGGTTCCGGGCCAAGAATATTCACGTGCAGGTTGCCATCGCCCAGGTGGCCGAAGAGGATCGGCCGGGCGGCGGGCACCGCTGCGCGCACGCGGTCGCGGACGGTCGCCTCGAATTCCGGGAGCGCCGGGAGCGGCAGGGTGACATCGAGCTTATGCGGGATGCCTTCGGCGTTGATGGACTCGGTATGGGCTTCGCGGTAGCGCCAGAGGGCCCGTCTCGAAGGGGCATCAACGGCGAAGGCGCTATCGCGGACCTCCGGGCACTGTGCCAGGGCCTCCGCCAGGGTTGTGGAGGGGTCGGATTGCGCGGCGCACTCGATGAGCAGGTAGCACCCGGGGGACTCGGCGAAGGGCGGCTGGATGCCGGTGTGCCGGCAGACCAGCTCGACGCCCTCGTGGAAGAAGGCTTCGGCGGCGTCCAGGATACCCGCGAGCAGGGGGCGGACCCGCTGGAGCACGGCGAGCGCAGCATCCGTGTCATCCATCGCCAGCAGCGCAGTGGCGCGGGCCGGCGTGGCGGGCGCGAGCTGCAGCCGGGCCCGTGTGACCACCGCCAGGGTGCCTTCGCTGCCGGCGAAGAGCTGCGGCAGCTCGTATCCGGTGTTGTCCTTGGTCAGGCCGGACATGCGGGAGACGGTGCTGCCATCGGCGAGGACGGCTTCGACGCCGCTGAGGCGCGCACGGGTGGCGCCATAGCGCAGCACGCGGATACCGCCGGCGTTCGTGGCGATGGTGCCGCCAACGGTGGCAGAGTCGCGCGAGGCAAGGTCCACCGGATACTGGAGGCCGGCGGCCGCGGCGTGTTCCTGAAGCTGCGTGATCGTCACACCCGCGCCGGCGGTGACCTGCGCGGCCACCGGGTCGACCGCTTCGAGGCCGGCGAGCCGTGCGAGGCTGAGCACAACCTCGCCGTTGCGGGGCACGCTCCCGCCCACGAGTCCGGTGTTGCCGCCCTGGGGGACGAGCGGGACGCCCGCGTGGTTGCATGCGCTGAGCACCTCGGCAACCTCATCCGTCGAGCCCGGCCGGACGACCGCTGCCGCGCGGCCGGTGAAACGGCGCGTCCAGTCGACTTCGTAGGACGCAAGCAGCTCGGGATCGTCGATGACGTGCTCGTCACCGGCGGCGGCTCGGAGGTCGCGGAGGAGACGTGGTGGAAGCGCGGGGCGTGCGGTCACCCTGCGATTGTTACGAGCCGGACGGGAGATGACAATCGGTCCGGGTGGCGAAAAGCGGACAAGCTGTCGCGCGACGGAGCGCAGGGCTATCCTAGAGGTACATGGCTGCGGACGTTGACGCAGCAAAAACCGGTGGAGAGACCATGGCACAGACAGGTACGTGGGCAGTCAAGGTAGGACTGGCTCAAATGTTGAAGGGTGGCGTCATCATGGACGTGGTGACGCCGGAGCAAGCAAAGATCGCCGAGGAAGCGGGCGCCTGCTCAGTGATGGCGCTGGAGCGCGTCCCGGCGGACATCCGGCGCGACGGCGGCGTTGCCCGCATGAGCGACCCGGACATGGTGAAGGACATTGTCGAGGCCGTCAGCATCCCCGTGATGGCGAAGGTGCGCATCGGGCACTTCGTCGAGGCGGAGGTGCTGCAGGCGCTCGGCATCGACTACATCGACGAATCGGAAGTGCTGACGCCGGCGGACGAAAAGCACCACATCGACAAGCACCAGTTCACGGTGCCCTTTGTGTGCGGCTGCCGCGACCTTGGCGAAGCGCTGCGGCGTATCGGCGAAGGAGCGGCGATGATCCGCACGAAGGGCGAAGCCGGCACGGGCGACATCGTGGAGGCGGTGCGCCACATGCGTAGCGTGCAGTCCGAAATCCGCCGCCTGCAGACGATGGCGGACGACGAGATCTACACCTACGCGAAGGAGATCGGCGCGCCGCTGGAGCTGGTGAAGCGCGTGAAGGACGAAGGCCGGCTGCCGGTTGTGAACTTTGCGGCAGGCGGGGTTGCGACCCCGGCGGACGCGGCGCTGATGATGCGGCTGGGCGCCGACGGCGTGTTCGTCGGCTCGGGTATTTTCAAGTCCGAGAACCCGCCGGCGGTGGCGAAGGCCATCGTCGAGGCCACGACGCACTACCAGGACGCGGAAGTCATCGCGCGGGTCAGCGCGGGCCTGGGCAAGGCGATGGCGGGCATCTCAGTGGGTACGCTCGAAGACCGGGAGTTGCTCGCGACGCGCGGCTGGTAGGCGATAGCCATTCAAGCCAACAGAAAGAAAGGGGCCGGCATTGCCGGCCCTTTTCAGTTGAGCGGCGAGCTACGTCAGTAACGTCTGCCGAAGCCACCCGAAATCACGTTGATCAGCAGCGTGATGACGGCGAGCACGAGCAGCAGCCAGATCCAGGCGCCAAGGTTCACTGCGAAGCCAAGGACCCAGAGGACGACGAGGATGATGGTGATGAGCCAAAGCAACCCAACCATGGGTGCACCTCCTTAACCATGAAAACCGTAGCGATTCTCCATTGCTATTTGACAACGCAAACCTGCGCTAATGTTGCGCCCTGGTATCGGCCGGGGGCGCTGCGGTTTCCCGGTTCTTTCGTGATCGTGGCGCCATAGTGGGGTGCAGCCGAGACTGGTCGCGAGCCTGCAGCCGAAGGCGGAGGGGCAATCCGGCAGATTGCGCCGGGCTGGTGGAGGATTCGTGCACGGATATCCCGACCCGGGCAGCAGCGCGCTCCGCAGGGCAATACGGAATGCTGCTGGCGCGCTGGCGCTGGTGGTCGCGCCGCTGGCGGTGCTGGGCCTTTGGGCGCAACTGGTGCTGCTCGACGCATCGGAGTTCGCAGGGCTCGCGGATAGCACGATGCAGGAACACGAGGTCCAGGTGGCACTCTCCGACGCGATCTACCTGCGCCTCACGGAGGCTTCGCCGCTGCTGGAAACGCCGGAGGTGGACACTGCTGTCCGGGAGGCGGTCCGGTGGATCTTGAGCCAGGAAGAGTTTCGCCACGTGCTCCGGGTCGCGGTCGAAGCATTGCACCGCGACATCTCGGAAGGCGAGGAGACGCTGCAGCTCCAGGTAGTCGAAGAAGTGACGGACATGCTGCGGCACGAGCTCGGCGAGCCGTTGGCAGACTTCGTGCCGGAGCCCCGGGAGGTCGCGCCAGTGACGCTTGCCGGGACCGGGGAATACCGCGCGCTTCGCACGGCGGTCCGGACGGCGGATGTGACGAGCGTTTTGGTGCTGGCGGGCGCTGCGGCGACCGCGGCTGCGCTGCTGCTCTTCGCGCGCAGGCGGGCACATGCAGCCGTCTATGTGGGCCTTGCGGGCGCGCTGGGGGCGGCAGGGATTATCGTCACGCTCTATGTGCTGCCGTCGCTCGGCATGGCCGGAGTGAACGGCGAGCCGGAAGGGTCGATCTACAGGGTGTTTGCCGGGAGCATCGCGGGGACGGCGCTTCTCGCAGCGGTAGTTTGCGGTGCGGTGGGGTTGCTGGGAGCAGTCGCGGCGCTGGTTGCCGGGCGGAGCCGGGCACCGGACTTCGACTGGCGGTAAGTACCGGGCACAGGGCACGTCGCCGGTGCTTGCCACATAGCAGTGCGCGGTATTTCACATTCCTTACCGGTTCTTGATGCACCTAGATGTACAGCCTGATTGCATGAGAGACGAAGATGCATTCAGGGGTTAATTAACGTGCCGGACATGGCTGTCTACGCCGGTGGTATTTTGTTCGTTTTTCTCTTGCGGATGATCGGCGTGGCCATAGGCACGGTCCGCATCCTGCTAACGAACCGGGGAAACGAGCTATGGTCGGGCACGCTCGGGTTCTTTGAGGTGCTTGTCTACGTGATAGGCATCGGTGTGGTAGTGCAGGACCTGACCGACATCCCGATGTTGCTGAGTTATTGTTTCGGGTTTTCGGTGGGGACCGTGGTTGGGATCCGGATAGAGCAACGCATGGCGATGGGTTACGTCAACTTGCGGGCTATCTCCCGCGCGCAGTCGGCCCAGATCGCGAACGCGCTGCGAGACGCGGGCTTCGGCGCCACATTGAGCCACGGTGAAGGCCGCGACGGCTCGGTCGGCATCATCACGGCGACGGTGTCGCGCAAGCACTCGCGCAGGGCCATGCAGCTTGTGCACCAGCTCGACCCCGACGCCTTTATGGTCGCGGACGAAGCGCGAGCGGTAGCGCGGGGCTGGCTGCCAAGCGCGGCCACAATCTTCCCGACGGCGACCGCGGGGGTGCAGCGCACCGTGCCAGCGCCGTCGCCGTCGCAGCCTCTTCCGGATCTGGCTCCGGACGAAGAGACCGAAGCGGACGTCGAGGCGCAACGGGCCGAAAGCAACGCGCCCGCCTGAGCTCAGGCGTCGCGCACGAGCGCACGGACCTCCTTTAAGCGAGCCATCGAGGCGAGCACCAGATCCTGGTCGTCGACCATGTGCCGCACGATGACGTCGGTGTAGCCCATATCCGCGAGGGCGCGGAAGGACTGCGCGACGGACTCGATGGTGCCACAGACGAGCGCGGAGGGGTCGAAGCCGCGATAGCCGCGTGAGGCCTCCCTGATGTGTTGCGCTTCCTCTTCGGAGCCGGCGACGAAAATGTCGCGCCTGACCGCCACGGCGGTGGGCTCCCGGCCGTGGACCGTGCAGCGCTCCTGGTAGTAGGCGACGGCCTGCGCGGCCTGGTCTGGCGTGAGGCCCGGGGAGCCGAGCCAGCCTTCGGTCAGGCGCGCGGCGCGGTCGAGCGCCTTGTCGGCGACGGCCCCGGTCCAGAACTCGACCGGCTCGGGCGGGATGGGATTGACGCGCGCATCGTGGAAGGTGAAGAGCCCTTCGGAGCTGACGGTTTCGCCGCTCAGGAGGCGGCGGATTGCGTCCAGCGCCTCTTCGAAGGCTCGGACCCGTGTGCGGCGGCTGGCGCCCATGGCGCGGAACTGGCGCTCGTCGTCGCCCAGAGAGCACTGGATGATGAAGCGGCCCTGCGCTATGGAGGCCAGGGTGCCCACCTGCTCGGCGAGCAACACGGGATTCCAGAGCGGGAGCAGGAACAGGCAGCCCGCCGGCGCATCGCCCCATTCGGCGAGCATGCGGCCCGTGATGGGGACGTTCTGGTAGTAGGGGATGGGCGTGGCATGGTGGTCGCCAACGAAGAGCGAGTCCAGCCCGGCCTCGCGTGCCGCGGCTGCACGCTCCACCATCCAGCGGGCGCCCGCACGGACATCATCGGTGCGGCGGCTGCTGGTGAGGGAAATCCCGACTCGCATGAGCTCCTCCAGAAAAGGGCAGGGTTTGTGGGTGGGACGATACGCGCCGGGAGCACCGGCACGCCACTTCCGGACGCTCCCATCGCATGCTCGTAACGTTCTGGCACCGATTCCTTGCGAGAGAGTGTCATCTTTCGAAACGCGGCCCTGTAAGTGATGACAGGCGTGGGGCTTTCCCTGCAGCATGGAAATCACTCCCAAAGAGCCCGCCGCCATCAGAGATATCGATCCCCTGGCTCTGGCACGACGGATGGGCTCCGGGAGCGCCGCCACACAGGCCCCTTCCCACGTCCGCGGGAAGGGGCCTCGTATTTCCGGGAGCTTCTGCACATTCTGCAGCCGAAGGACGGCGTGAAGGCGCCCGGAAGGCCGGGGCGGGCGGAGGCAGAATCTCCGATACTGGTTGCGTTGAGCGAGACTACCCGCACCGGATTGTTACTTGCGGTCACGCTCCTCGGGTTGACGGCGGGTGTGATTGCGTGGGCCGCCGGATACGGAGGCGCGGCTGACGCACTGTGGGCCGCTACCACTCTCGCGGCGCTCATCCCGGTCGCGGTCTCCATCATTCAGAGCCTGCTCCGGCGCCATGCCGGGGTCGATGTCATCGCGCTCATGGCCATGGCCGGTTCCCTGGCGCTGGGCGAATACCTCGCTGGCGCCGTTATCGCGCTGATGGTCGCCACCGGTCGCGCACTCGAAGAATACGCTGCCGGCCGGGCCCAGCGGGAACTGTCGTCGCTGCTGCAGCGCGCCCCGCGTACTGCCCAACGCGTCGAAAACTCGATCATCACCGAAGTGCCAGTGGAGGAAGTGCGGCCCGGGGACACGCTGCTGGTCCGCGACGGCGATGTCATCCCGGTGGACGGCATGGTGACCGATAGCGTGGCGGTACTCGACGAATCGGCGCTCACCGGGGAGAGCCGGCTGGTGGAGCGCTCCCGCGGGGCGCCGGTGCAAAGCGGCGCGCTGAACGCGGGCGGTGTTTTCCAGATGCTGGCGACGGCCACGTCGGAGGAAAGCACCTACGCCGGGATCATCCGCCTGGTGAAGGAAGCGCAGACGACGAAGGCGCCGCTGGTGCGCCTGGCCGACCGCTACGCGCGGTACTTCATCCCGCTGACTCTTGGGGTGGCGAGCTTCGCCTGGATGATCTCGGGCGACCCGGTGCGCGCACTGGCGGTGCTGGTGGTGGCGACACCGTGCCCGCTGCTGCTTGCCGCACCGATCGCGATCGTTTCCGGTATCTCGCGGGCGGCGCGCCGGGGGATCGTGGTGAAGGGCGGCGGCGCGCTGGAAGTCATCGCGCGGGCCGAGGCGGTCTTCGTGGACAAGACCGGCACGCTCACGGTGGGGACTCCGCGGCTGGAACGGATCGTCCCCTTCGACGGCGCGGTGGACGAAGCCGAAATCCTGCGGCTGGCCGCCTCGCTCGACCAGGCATCGTCACACGTCCTGGCACAGTCGCTAGTCCAGGCGGCACGCGAGCGAGGGCTGGATCTGGAGTTGCCCAATGAGGTACGCGAAATCGCGGGAGCGGGGATCGCGGGGCGGGTGAACGGCCGGGTGATACAGGCGGGGTCGTTCGCGCTGGTGACCGCGGGCAGCGAGCCTTCGGAGCAGGCGCTGCGGTTCCGGCGCCGGCTGATGCGTGACGAAGGGTCGGTGGTGTTCGTGGGTGTCGATGGGCAGCTTGCGGGCGCCGCGGTCATGGACGACGAGATCCGCCCGGAGTCGGCACGGGCGATCCGGGCGCTGAAGCGGCATGGCGTCCGCGAGGTGGTCATGGTCTCGGGGGACCATGCGACGGTGGCGGAGGCGGTGGGGGCCGCGCTTGGAGTCGACCGGGTCATTCCGGAATGTACGCCGGCGGACAAGGTTGATGCCGTCACCGAATCACGGAAGCACCGCGTGACGGTGATGGTCGGCGACGGCATCAACGATGCGCCGGCGCTGGCGGCGGCGAACGTGGGCATTGCGATGGGCGCGCGGGGGGCAACCTCGTCTTCGGAAGCTGCGGATGTCGTGCTGGTGGTCGACCGGCTGGACCGGCTGGTGGAGACACTGCTGATCGCCCAGCGATCGCGGGGTATCGCCATCCAGAGCATGATGCTGGGGATGGGCCTGTCGCTGGTGGCGATGGGCTTCGCGACCTTCGGCTACCTGACGCCGGTGGTCGGCGCGATCCTGCAGGAGGGCATCGATGCGGCGTCTATCGGGAACGCGCTGCGGGCACTGCGCAACGGCCGGAAGCCCACGCGGGCGGTGGATATTCCGGCTGAACGCTTGGCCGAGCTTCGCGCGGAGCACCGCCAGCTCCGGCCGCGCATCGAGGAGCTGCGGACGGTCGCCGACCGGCTGGATTCGCTGGAGCCGCAGGAGGCCCGCGCCCAGCTGGAGGACATGCGGAGTTTCATCCTGGAGACGGTGGTGCCGCACGAGCAGTCGGACGAATCGGACATCTATCCCCGGTTGGTCGGGGCCGTGGGCGGGGACGACCCGCTGGCGGCGATGAGCCGGACGCACCAGGAGATTTTCCAGCTGGCCCGCAAGTTCGACCGGCTGCTCGCGGAGCTGCCGCCGGGCAACCTGGAACCGGAGGACATCGTGGATCTGCGGCGCATGCTCTATGCGCTGCATGCCATCGTCCACCTGAACATCGCGCAGGAAGAAGAACTCTACGTGGCGTTCGAAGAGGAGCATGCGGCGGCCCCGGCGTGACGCTGGACTCCGCCCAATCAGAACTGGCCGCCATCGCCCGACCTTCTATCGATCGGGCGATGGCGGCCAGTGCATCCGCGCGGCCTAACTACCTGCGGTACCGGGCAGAAGCTGCTTAGACAGCCACACGCGCGGGCTCCACGTTCTGGTTCACATGAAAGAAGTTCTGCGGGTCGTACCTGGCCTTGACCTCGCGCAGCCGTTCGAAGTTCGAACCGTAGGTGGCACGGATCCGGTCCTCGCCCTCTTCCATCATGAAGTTGACGTACGATCCACCCGCCGAGTACGGATGAAGGGCTTCCCAGTAAGCCCTGGCCCAGCTCGTCGTGCGCTCGCGATTCGCCGGGTCCGGGTCGACGCCGACGATGACCATGGACCAATTGGCTTCCCGATGGCCCCATGCAGTCTCGTCAGTCCCAACGCGATGTACGGCGCCGTCGACCGGGTAGAGATGCATGGTGGACTTAGATGTCGGCACCTGGCCGAAGCGGGCGTGTTGCGCGACGGCTTCGTCGGTGATTTCGCGGACGAAGTCGCCCTTCCAGTACCATTCATCGCCTGGCGCGTAGAGAGCATCAAACATGCCCTGGAGCGCCGGGTAGGGCATCCGGCCGGTGAACTCGAACAAGGGACTCGCCACATCGCGAGCGGACTGGAGCGCTTCTTCAGCCTGCTCATCCGAACCCAGGACGCACCAGAGCAGCCCACATACCTTTCGGCCATGAATCGACTCCGGGAATGGATCGGCCGCCGGCACCTCGGCGGTGAGATAGAAGGCGTAAACGTCCTCTGGCGCCTGCGGCAGCCACTCGCGATACCAGCGGAGGGTCGTCTCGAGGTCTTCGATGGGCCAGAAGAGCGGCCCGGCGGTGACGGTGTCCACGGGGTGCAACCGGAACTCAAACGATGTGACAACGCCAAAGTTGCCCCCGCCACCACGCAGCGCCCAGAAGAGGTCGGCGTTTTCCTGCTTGCTCGCATGTACGAGCGTGCCATCGGCCAGCACGACGTCGGCGCTGACCAGGTTGTCGATGGTGAGCCCATACTTGCGAGTGAGGTAGCCATGGCCACCGCCGAGGGTCAGGCCGCCCACGCCGGTCGTGGAAATCACTCCGCTCACGGTTGCCAGGCCGAAGGCATGTGTGGCGTGGTCGATGTCACCCCATGTACAGCCGGGCTCGACCACGACGGTCCTGGCCTCGGGGTCGACCCGGATGCCTTTCATGCGCGAGAGGTCGATGACGAGGCCGTCGTCGACCAAAGACAGGCCCGGGCCGTTGTGGCCACCGCTACGGATGGATGTTTCCAGCTGTTGCTCACGCCCAAAGTTCACAGCTGAGATAACGTCGGCGACGTTGGCGCAGCGAGCGATAAGGGCGGGGCGCTTGTCGATCATGGCATTGAAGATGGTCCGGGCTTCGTCGTATTCGGGATCACCAGGTTGAATCAACTGGCCACGGAAGGACTCTTTGATGCCTGCTGTGTCTATCATGCCGTCTCCTCCAGGAAGTCTGTAACCCCACCGGCACAGGGCGCGCGGTGGCGTGCTCAAGGATGCGGCTTGTCGGGCAGGTCTCGTAAGAGCCAGAATGCTCGTCTACGGTCCATTTAGCTCAGGAAGGTGGTGATCAAGGTGGATAAGAAGCCGAAACGGGTGAGCTTACTGGCGCTGCCCGAGTCGACAGGAACGCCTGTGCACGGGCTCTACGAGACCCTGGTATTGCTGGAAGCGGTGGCCGCCGACGAATCCGGAGCGCCGTCGAAGCTCTTCGATGTCGAAATCGTCGGACCTGAACGCGGCGTTTTTCCCAGCGCGTGCGGGCTGCCACTGGAGATCCAGCGGTCGATCGACGAGGTCGAGCAGACAGACATCGTCATCAGTGCTTCGATGCTGTTGCAGAACCAGGAGTGGGTGGTCGGCCGCTATCCCGAGACCGTCGACTGGCTACGACGAATGCACGCCCAGGGCACAGACCTGTGTTCGGCGTGTGCGGGGGCGCTGCTCCTTGCCGAAACAGGACTGCTCGACGGACTGGAAACCACCACCCACTGGGCCTTTGCCCCGACGTTCCGGCGGAACTTCCCGGATATCCGGCTGCGGGTGGAGGAAGTGCTCATTGTGGCCGGCCAGAGGGAAGAGTTCGTCATGGCCGGCGCGGCCAGCTCATGGCAGGACTTGATCCTTTACCTCATCTCGCGCCATGCGAGCCCGAGCGCGGCACACGCAATCGGCAAGTTTCTCCTCTACCAGTGGGACACACGGACCCAGGTGCCGTTTCTGACCTTCGCCCCGCCTGGCGACCACGGTGACGCGATCATTCGCGAGGTGGAGGGGCATCTGCCAGAGTACTTCGCGGAGCCTTTTGCCGTGGAGGAGATGATCCGGCGTTCTGGACTTCCCCCAAGCAGTTTCAAGCGCCGATTCCGAAACGCCACAGGGTATTCGCCGCTGCAGTACGTCCAGCACCTTCGCGTCGAAGAGGCCAAGCAGCTGTTAGAAGGCACGGACATCCCGATCGACGAGATAAGCTGGACTGTGGGTTACGAAGAGCCGGCTTTCTTCCGGCGCCTCTTCAAGCGGGTTACGACGATGACTCCGGGGGAGTACCGGCGCAAGTTCCGGTTACCGGCTGCAGCGCCACCCGAAGCAGCCCTGGCCCGGAGATAGCCCGGCCCCGTTTTGCACGGCAGTACCGGCTACACCTGCGACGAGGACATGGAGACACCCAGCGAGAGGGAGGCAGCGAGCTTGATGGCCTCCATCATCGACGTGGGGTCGGCGGTGCCCTTGCCGGCGATGTCGAAGGCGGTGCCGTGGTCGACTGAGGTACGGATAAAGGGCAGACCCAGGTTGATGGACACACTCTGTTCGAAGCCGTGGACCTTGATCGCGATGTGTCCCTGGTCGTGGTACATCACGACCACGACATCGTAGCGCCCGGCGATTGCGGCGTTGAAGACGGAATCCGCGGGATGCGGGCCGGTCGCATCGATGCCTTTAGCGAGGGCGTCTTCGATGGCAGGCGCGATGTGCAGTTCCTCTTCGTCGCCGATAAGGCCGTGGTCGCTCGCGTGGGGGTTGAGCGCGGCGACGGCGATGCGCGGCGCGTCAAATCCCCAGTGGATGAACTGCGCGTGAGTGAGCTCGATGGCGCGGAGGACGTTTTCGCGGGTGACGAAGGCACAGGCTTCCTTGAGCGGCTTATGGGTCGACAAATGCATGCACCGGAGCTGGCCGGAGACGAGCATGGTGGCGACATAGGGCGAGCCGCTGAGGCGCTGGAGGATCTCCTGGTGGCCGGTGTCGGTGGTGCCTGCTTTTTGGAACGACTCTTTGTTGATGGGTGCG